>CANDYN010000043.1 GCA_947424985.1 Rickettsiales bacterium
CAATACATTGCGCAATTCTATCACCCTTTGTAATCTTAAAATCTTCACCTGAAGTATTTAAAAGTATCACGCCTATTTCCCCGCGATAGTCACTATCAATCGTCCCTGGAGTATTCAAAACCGTTATTCCGTTTTTCAGAGCAAGACCTGATCTTGGACGAATTTGCAACTCAAAACCTTCAGAAATAGCTGTTCTCAAGCCAGTTTTCACAAGACAACGATCTCCGGCTTTTAAGCTAAATCCAGTACCAAAATCAATGTCCTTCATCTCAAATGAAACTCCTGCCGCACGTAAATCAAATCCCGATGATCCACTTGTTGCATAAGATAAAAGATTACCGCTTTCATAGATTTCAGATGCGTCTTTATTGATAAATTGTACCTGTAAAATCATATTTCAAAACATCGCAAATCACTATAAAGTAAAAAAAATGTTTTGCAAGTAAATTATTTATTGACAAAAAAGAAATACCATTCCAGTGTTTTTTACATTAGAATTTAGATTATGAATTTATCAAAAAATAGCTTTGAATTGATCGTTGGAAGCCTTGTTTTGCTCGTTGCAATATCATTTTGTGTGAAAATATTTTCGTCCTCAAGTGTTAAAAAAACTAGCACAAACGGTATTACTATTTTTGCAGATTTTTCAAATTCAGAGGGGATCGATGCTGGAAGTGATGTTAAAATTGCCGGAGTAAAAATTGGTGTAGTAATGGAAAAAACTTTATCCGACACATATAAATCAAAAGTTAAAATTGGTATAAATAAAGGAATCCAGATTCCAATTGACTCAAATGCTGCAGTTGTAAGTTCCGGATTGTTGGGTGGAAAATATGTTGAAATACGTGTTGGAATCGAAGATTCATATATGATTGAAAATAGCAAATTCCAATCCACTCAAAGCTCTGTAAATCTTGAAGAATTAATCGGAAAGTTTGCTTTCAATGCAAAATAAATCACAATAAAAATCATTCTTTTCCAACAATAACGTAGCAATTTGGCGTTTCAAAAAGAGTTATTGATTGACAAATTAGCCCATCTTTATCTGAAAAAAGCGTTGGAATTATATCATAAAGTATATGTTTTGCAATATTTTCTGCAGTTGGATTTACATCCATATAATAAATCTCTTGTTTAGTTTCAGCTGCAACTACTTTTCCAAGCCTTTCATCTTTTGTCCATAAAATACATGTATGATCTAGATTATGATCAATCCATCCGCCAAGTTTTTGTTTTATAATACCAAAATCAACAACCCTCCCAAGTAAATCAAGCTCCCTGGCTTTAAACTTTGCATGCACTTTATATCTATGTCCGTGTAAAAATTTACATTTTCCTTCGTGCCCAACAACCCTATGTCCCGCATCAAATTCGATAATTCTAATACATTCCATAAACTAAAAATATTTTTTTGCCAACAACTCTTTTCCCTCCTTTGTTACTTTGATCACCCTGTAAGTCTTTCCATCTTTATCTTTTCTTATATCACCTTCTTTGATTGGAACTATCATTTGCTTCATTGTTTCAAATTTTGCATCATCTTCCGGACTATTGAAATCCTCTTCAGGCTTCATTAATCTCTCCATTTCTTCTTGTTCTTTCTGCTCTTGCTGTGCAGCAGTCATAATTTCTATGGCATCTTGAGGTGTTATTGAATCACTTTTTGAAAATTTTGTCGGCTTACGCCCTCTGAAATAAACCTCTGAAATAAAACGAACCCCTCCGGTTGACGCCCTTTTAAGCTGCGCAACAACCTCAACAACGTGATATATATAATCTTTGATTTCGGATGGGGGCATTCCAAGACCCGCTTGCATCACCATTAACTTTAATTGCTCAAGCGCCATGGACGGCTCATCCGCGTGAACGGTTGCAATTGATCCAGGATGACCAGTATTAATTGCACGTAAAAAACTGAACGCTTCAGAGCCACGAAGTTCCCCAATTATTATTCTTTCCGGGCGTAAACGAAGGCAGGCTTCAATTAAATCTTGAACTGTAACATTTGCCCTTCCCTGCCCACCTTTTGATGCCAAAAGATGCACCTTATTTTCATGAGAAGAAAGATCGATTTCTCGTGCATCTTCAACCGTTATAAGTCTTTCATCTTTTGGAATTGCACGCAAAAGAGCATTCGCAAAGGTTGTTTTACCGGTTGAAGTACCTCCTGAAATTATCAGATTCTTTTTATAAACTACGCTGTAATAAAGAAAATTTTTAATCTCACCTTTGTCCAAATATTCCGATAAAATTAAATCATTTGGATCTTCAGTTGACCTTGTTGTTGTATGAGTAAAGGCGCCAAATTTTTCGTAATCATCAAGACTCCATTTGAGTGGAGACGGTTTTCTTATTGCGTAACAAATAAACCCTGGTTCACAAGCCGGTGGAATCAAAATTTGCACACGATATCCGTTTGGAAGAGTTGCAGATAAAAGCGGCTTCTCTTCACTTATGCCCTGCTCCGTTGATCTCGCAATAAGATTTGCAAGCCCACGAAGATGGTTAAAATCAAGCTGTGGAACCTTCTCACGATATAAATCCCCATTATGCTCAACCCATATTTCACCCGGACGATTTATCATAATTTCTGATACGCCCTCTTTATCAAAAAATTGATCAAAATGCGATAAATATGTATTTAAAGCTGTGTTATTCACTTACAAAAATAGGTTTCCATAATCAAAAGATAAGACTTGATTTTTAAAAATCAAGAGCTATTTTTTCTGAAATATTATTTATATGTATATGCTAAAAAAGACGATTTTACTATTCACAATATCACTTTTTTTACAATCTTGCACAATAAAACCAAAGACAGTTGCACATCGTGGAGCACATCTTGATAACACGGAAAATACAGTTATAGCGTTTCAAAGATCCATTAAATCCGGTGCAGACATGCTTGAAATGGACGCTCAGGTAACAAAGGATGACGCTGTAGTATTATATCACCCTGAAGTTCTTGAAAAACTAACCAACTGTAGTGGGAAAATATCGGATATAAGCTATAATGCGATTAAGAAATGTAAGATACAAAAAAACGGGAAAAATTTTACAATACCAACTCTTCAAGAAGCTTTAATTGCGAGCAAAGATAAGACAATAATGCTTGATTTAAAATCAAACAATACTGAAAAATTAATCAATGCAATAGCAAGAACTTTGACCAAAACAAATTCTTGGAATAAAATTATATTCTATTCAACAAGCACGGAGCATATAAAATATATAAAACAAAACTATCCTTTTGCAGCCATTTTTCAAGATAGAGATTCAACACGAGAAATCTTGGTTAATTTAAAACTGAAAGATATATGCACCGGAGAACTTAAAGAAGACTATATTGCATTTGAAATGATAAAGAATAAACTATATATTGTGGAAAAATTAACACTTGGAAATTATGAAACCGAAGTGACAAATGTTCCATTATTAAATAAAAGAGCTGTTTCTTGTATCAGGAAATTAAACAAAAATGCAAAAATTTTTGCCTTTGGAATTGCATCACAAAAGGACTATGATAACGCTGTAAACATAGGCTTTGACTACGTTGTTCTTGATTCTTTGGAGAAGATAAAATTACAATAGCTTGATCTTTCTTAGAATAAATCAATTCACAGTTGATAATTATCCTTGACATATGATATATAGTAATTATACTCTCGTGTGAGTTGATTTTATATGAAGAGAGGTAATAATTATAACGAGAGGGATTCAGTACGCTTTTTGGAAAGCAATGAGGCAATTGAGCTAATGAAATACTTGCTTCCAGAGGGAACCGTTGTTCTTGGCGAAAATTATATGAATCAAAATGCCAATGGAAATGACAAAGCTACTGTTGTTACTCTTCGGCAATTAGGTGAATTCACAAACGACATAAGACCCAAGCAAACACTAAACTTAGTTGTAAATATCAACAATAACCACTTCGTTGCTATTCGTTTAGTTTGCGATGAAAATAACGATATAACATATTCACTTTATGATCCATTACGAAGTGAAGATTATACAGGAGCGGCACTTGATGCACTAACGAGCTCTAAAAGAAATTTAACTGAACAAGAATTTACCGGAGTAAGGCAGAATAGAGACAGATATGATGTTAATAATTGCGCCATATATTCAATTCTTGGATTACAGGCAATGATGAATGGTGTAAATGAACTGTTACAGATAGGTGCAGATGCCATTAATAATATCAGAGCAGCGTTTATGGAAAGTCGTGAAAACATAAGAAATCAAAAAAAGTTTAGCCAACCATCACAAGATTGGCAAAATTGGCAAGATTATGGAAATATAAAGCAGCAAAGCACTCAAAAAATTAAAGAAAATACAAAAGAAAATTCCATCATTAATGCGTTAAGCAAACCACAAGAACAGCAAAAACCTGAAAATAACAATACAATAAAAAAAGAAGATGTAAAAATTGAACATGACGATAACAATCATCGCATAGATCTTATCAATAAAAAAATAAAAAAAACTAACTATAAAAACGAAGATTATAAAAAGAAAAATCAAACGGATGAAAAAAGATCGTTTAAAGAAGAATTAAGCAAACAAAAAACCAAGGGCAGCCGTGATGTCATAAAACGCATTCATGATGGAAATCGTGAAGCGGAATTTAGAAGGCTTCTTGCAGAAGAAGGGTATAGCCCTGAATTTGCTCAAAATGCTCCAATTCATACCATAGCAAATAATACTTATGCTTTAAAAAACAAAGATATTTATATAGAAATACTTATTTACTATGGAATGTCAAAAGAGAATATTGAAAACACTGATCCAGTTGCTCTTCAGAGAAAAGCTCATGCTTATCTAAATCAAGAACGCCATATAAGCATTTTAGTTGAGAAATATAAATTACCAGAAAGTGAACTTCAAAATATAGACCCCGAAGAGCTTACACGCATGATTAGTGCATATAAGAACAAACAAAATAATATTGATACCTTGGTCACTAAATACAAATGCAATAGAGAGGATCTTGAGAAAAGGAGTCCGATGGATCTTCCGTCACTTTTAAGTGCCTATAACAATTCAACGAGATATATAGAAGAAATACTTGCTATGAAAGATTGCAAACATACAAAAGAAACGCTAGATGCAATGGAAAAAGCAAGTCTTCAGAAACTTCATAGTGCTTACAAAAACAAAGATAAATATATAAAAAAAATACTGAAAGCAAAAGATAATGAATATACAAAAGAGACACTTGATCAAAAGAGTCCAAGTGAGATTCAGAAACTTGTAACTGTTTATAAAAATGGTGGCAAGACGGGGTATATAAAAACCCTTATGGAAAAGGGTATGAAAAAAGATGATATCAATAAAATCAATACTAATAAACTAAGAGAATTTACCAATGATTATAAACATAAAGATGAGTTTATCGAAGAAATACTTACCATGGGGAATTGGTATACAATCGAAGCGCTTGAGAAAATGACACCAGCAACTCTACGAAAAATTCGTGATGCACATTCAAAACGAAATGAAAATATAAAGATTTTACATGAAGAGTATAAAGTGTCAATGGAAGATCTTAAAGTAGAAAATCCATTCAGTCTTCCAAAACTTATTACTGCCTATAAAAATGCAGAAAGAAATAGAGGCGAGGTCATTAATCGTAAATTAAAAACAAAAACAGAGACCTATAAAATGACCCCGAGTCAACTTCAAAGCGCAATAAATAATAATGACCTTAAACTACGCAAGCAGGCAAAAATTAAACTGGACTCAACCAAGGTTATTAAAAATACCAATACCAAGCAAGATATTGGTATACATGAAATAATCATTCCAAAAAAACAGATAAAAATTGAGGAGAAACTGCCACAAAGTAATGTATCAAACAGATTAACAAAACAGCCGAGAAAAATACAAGGAGAATATGTTAATGGCGAGATAAACATAAAAATTGAGGAAGAAGAAAAACATAATGGATCTATCACCATATACCCAATAAAAAAAGCGCAACCTGGTAGCAATATATCAAATCAAATAAATCAGTCGAGAAAAAAGAATCAAGAAAATCCATATCATCAATCTAATCAAAAGACCGTATATAATAAAAAATCATGGCAAATAACAAATCAAAAGGGTGAAAGTGGCGAGACTGTAAAAATTGAAGATTTCTTTAAAGAGGAGGAGAATAACCTTGACTTATCATTCAAAATAAAAAAGAAGGACCAAGAACAAAAGAAAGGAGATACCGATAAAAAAGCAGAGCATAGCTCACATCATCATAGAAACAAAGAGAGCTACAAAAGAGATGAGCACGATGATAAGCACGGAGAAAGGCAGCGTTAAAGGTCTTGATTTGGTTGTTAGCAATCAAAAAGGGGTTGTCACGTCAAAAATACTATGAAGTAACCTTGGCAATTTCTCTTTCAAGCTCTTCAATGCTATTAACAAAAACTGGAGCTTCTTTTTTAACTTTTTTGTTAATCGTGTTTACACCAAATCCAATAAACAAATCAACCTCACCAGATTTCCAAACTTCTAAATCGTTTTCCCCGTCACCTATATGAATTATTTTTCCGGAAATTTTCCCACGACGCTTTAATTCTTTAATCGCATCGCTTTTTATCCAATCACTTGTTATTCTATCGTTCGTCTTGCAATTTGAATATCCATTTTTATTTGAATCAAAAATCAAATCACCATTTTTATCAAAGCTATTGCTGCCAGAAAAAATACTTTTAGCATCTATTCCAAGTCTTGAAGCAACCTTAACTACACTGCCACAGGTACTATAAGCGCCACCAATGATCAAAATTTGATGCCCAGCATCTTGTATTTTTTTAACAACATGCTCAAGATTAGACGTTATTTTTAATCTCGCAGTTACAATATCAAAATCTTTTTCAGTAGCCTTATGACCCAAAATACCTTCAATTTCTACTAAAATCGCATGAATTATTGGCTTTCCATCGACCTTTCTTTCTTTAATTAACTTAAATATTTTTTCTATTTTTATCTTATCGTAACCAGCCGAAACCTTTATAACTTCTGGCAAAACTGCATCTTGCGCTATGGTTTCATCAAAGTCAAAAATAAATGTGTATTTTTGCTTTTGGACGTTTTTATTGGAGCACGAAAATAAAAGTGAAACACAAATTAATAAGAATAAACGCATCATTGCTAATACAAAATTCACCAAAATGGTGGGCACCCCGGGATTCGAACCCGGGACCAATTGATTAAAAGTCAACTGCTCTACCAACTGAGCTAGGTGCCCGATATATAAGTTTTAATATTTGACTATTTTTTAAAAGTCAAGTAGAAATTGATAAACTATTGACTTATCACTTTTATATTTTTTTTACTTGATTTTAGTGAAATAAAATATTGCTGTGCTATTCCAAAAAGATTATTTACAGTCCAATAAAGAACAAGTCCGGACGGAAAACCAGCGAAAAGGAAAGTGAAAATTACCGGTAAAAATTTCATCATTTTTGCCTGAGAAGGATCCTGTGGCGCTGGAGAAAATTTTTGTTGTAAAAACATTGTAAAGCCCATTATTATCGGTAAAACACCTAACCTCAAAAAGCTTGGCGCAGCAAACGGAAGTAATCCAAATAAATTGACAATCGAAGTCGGATCCGGATCAGACAAATCCTTTATCCAAAAAATAAACCCCGCGTCACGCATTTCAATACTTACAATCAAAACTTTATAAAGCGCAAAAAATACTGGAATTTGTAAAAATAACGGCAAACAACCAGAGGCAGGATTTACCTTGTTTCTCTTATAAACATCTACCATTGCCAAGTTTAATTCACTCTTTGGACGATCTTTATAAAGATTTTTAACACTTTGAATCTCCGGCGCAATATCCTTAATTTTCTGCGTTGATTTATAAGATTTTTGTGCAAGTGGAAATAAAATTGTCCGAATTATCAGAGTCAAAACTATAATCGCAACACCAAAATTACCAAAAAATCCGGCTAGAAAATTAATCAATTTTAATATTGGTTTCGTTAAAAAATAAAACCAACCAAAATCTATAACTCTATCAAAAAGCGGAATTTTATATTCTTTTTCATATTTAGAAATTGTATCAACCTCCTTTGCACCGGTATATATCGAAAACTTGAATGTCCCGCTTTCAAGATTTATCGCATCAACCTGATAGCAAGTATTACAATTCGGTAATTGTTTATATGAAATTCCGGTGTTTTCCACATTTTTTAAAACAATCCCAGAGAACCAATATACATCACCAAAACCAATCCAGGCCTTGTCATTAAGCTCAAAAGATTGCGTTTTTTCAATATCCTTATATTTAATTTCATCAAGTTTTCCCTCTTTTACCAAGACAACACCCGCGTGCGAATAAGTATGTTTATCATGAACCCCTTCCATATTGCGCTTTATACGAGTAAATGGTGAAAA
>CANDYN010000044.1 GCA_947424985.1 Rickettsiales bacterium
AAAACAAGCTTTCCGGCGTGAGAAAAGGCGAAGCTTACGATATGAATTCCGTCTTTTCCATACGAATGTACATTTGGAATTGCAATTAGCACGATAAACCCACTTAAAATCATCATAAAGGCAACAAGCAGCGGCTCAAAAGAAACAATTGTTCCTTGTTTTAAAGAGGAGTTTGATGAATTACTATTTGCAATTGCTGTTGCACCGGTTCCGGAGTCTGAGGCAAATAAAATCCTTTGAAGTGAATATCCAACTATAAAAATTATTCCACCGAATTCACTTTCCAGCTTAAAAGCTTGTGAAAAAATTAAAGATACAACGTCTCCCGCGTTTTTTCCATACGAGAAGAACATAATACAGCAAAGAATTATGTGCGTACAAACCATAAATGGAACAAGTTTTTCTGAAACTCTTGCAACTCTATGAATTCCCCCCATTAATATTAAAAATGAGAGTGCAGCAACAATTACGCCACAAGGAATTACGTTTTCAGAATTTACAATATCATGAGTAATGAGGGATGAAATCTGATTTAATTGAAACCCGCCGGCCGCAGTATAAGCTAAAATAAAACACACCGAATAAACAATTGCAATAATTTTTGCAATTTTGCCAAACTTCATGTCAGAAAGGCCTTTTGAGATATAGAAAAATGCTCCACCGCTTATAACTTTTTTATCATCTTCCGTTCTATATTTATGAGCCAAAACAACTTCTGAGAACTTGATAATTGAGAGCAGTACTGCAAAAACTGCAATCCAAAACAAAGCTCCTGCCCCTCCGATTTTAACAGCAATTGCTCCACCTATAATATTTCCCATTCCAAGAGTTGAGCCAGCAGCGGACATGAAAGCTCCAAAGCCCGAAACTTCTCCTTTTTTCTTATGTTTTTTACTTGGTTTAAATTTTTTGATTAAGTGAATCCAAGATCTAAAATGAATAAGTCTTAAATATAGCATCAAATATATTGCAATTCCCGTAATCAACAAGACCATTGCTGGAATTCCAAAGATTTTGAAAAATAGTATAGAATGTATAAAGCTTGATACCCTTGCAATAAAATCAATCATTATAAACAAAAATTTATTCAATAAATATTCATTATTGAATAAATTTTATTGTCAAGGGTAAATCAAGTGAGAAATTAAGCCAATTATCTTCCAAGATCGGCAAATAATTTGTCTTCGTCGAACTCATCAAGGTTTTCAATATCATCGAATTCTGTATCAAATTCGCTATCTTGGGTTTTCACTTGCTTTGCTCTTAAAATATCAATTATTTCCTTTTCCATTTCATCATAAGCTTTTCCAAAAACAACCGAAAGCTCTTGCGTTACAATATCAAGTGCTTTTTTGTATTTTGATCTTTCGGTATATGATTTACTTGCATCGATTGAGCAGGAAAATGCATCTCTTGCAACTTCGGATGCACTACTTAGCACGCCGGAATGTATTTTTGCATCATATTCTTGCATTTTCTTATTCCAAAGACCCTTTTGATATTTTGGTGGCTTGGTAAAAATTTCCATAACTTTTTCAGCAACTTGCTTTGTTACGATTTTCCGGATTCCGGATTCAATATAACGACTTTCTGGTATCATAGTTTCCAAGTTATCGGCCTCAAAACGAACTTTAAAAAAAGATTGGGTTTGTCCATCAACTTCTATTTCCGCTTTTCCACAAAATTTTCCAACTCCATGCGGCGGCAAGACGACGTAATCTCCTTCTTGAAGTACATTTAGTTTAATAACTTTTTGCTCCAATGGTTGCAACGGTTTGGTTTCTACTTTTGACATATTATAACTAACTAATATCACACAATACCATATTTTACAAACCTTGTCAAGCAATTAATTTATTATTTTGTTGATTTTTGAAATTATCATATTACTTAACAGTGACGCACTTTTTTTGTTAGTAAATGGATCTTGAAATGATAGCAAAGTCTGTATTTACGGCACTTGAACATCTTGGGTATATCGGAATCATAGGCATTATGGCAATTGAGAGCACGATCTTGCCTGTAATAATCCCAAGTGAGATATTTTTGGTTACTTATGGCGTTTTGGCATATAAAGGTGAAATGAATCTATTTCTTGTAATTGGGTCTGCAAGTCTTGGGATTTTACTTGGATCATTTATAAATTACTATATGGCAGCATGGCTTGGGCGTGCTTTTTTACATAAATATGGAAAATATGTTTTTTTATCCGAAGAAAGACTCATTCATTGGGAAGAGGTATTTTTGAGATATAGTAAATTTGTAATATTTATTGGAAGATTTATTCCAATTCCTGCTGTAAAACACATTGTAACAATTCCTGCCGGCTTGAGCAGAATGGACGTTAAAGTATTTGCGTTTTTAACAACCCTTGGGGGGGCAATATTTTCCGCAATGGTTGTTGGGTTTGGATATTGGTTTGGAAAAAGAACAGAGGTTCTTGAAAATTTCTCTGCAATAATTAGAACTTTTATTTATGCGTTTGTGGTAGTTTCAATCATATTTTACATATTATATAAAATATATAATACATTTATGAAGAATACTCAAAAAAAAGTTCTTGATTATTAAAAATATACGAGATATATTTTCTTGAGATTTAGAAAAAGGAGCATGAAATATGAAGGGGTAAAGATTTCTTTTAACAAAACAACATCAGACACGGGCGATATCTCAAAATTTGAATTTCCAAGACTCGATGTTAGGAATGATGGTGAGAAAAAAGCACTTTTTGAAAGAAGGATAACACACAGAATAAGGCTTTCTCGCATGGCTTGCGTTCAGGCGCTTTATATGTCAATAATTAACATTGCGTCTTCAAAGCTAAGTAATAAAACGCAAAGATCTCTTTTTGATTTGTCAGATGAGGAAGTAAGACCCGAGATTTTCTGCAGAAGTGTAATTTATGTATATAAAAATTATATTTTAGGGAAAAAATCTTATGGGGATAATATAAAAAATAAAAGAATTGACGAAAAATTTTTATTTGATGTGGTTGAATTTGCACATGAAAATGCCAAAATAATAGATAAATATATTTCAAAACATTTATCATTAAAATGGGACATTGAAAATCTTGATTTTACCATTAAAGCAATCTTAAGATGTGCAATTGCTGAAAGTATGATATTTCCAAGTATTGAAACTGCAATTTTAACGAGTGAATATACAAATCTTGCAACATATTTTTTCTCAGGGAAACAAGTTGGATTTGTAAATGGCGTTCTCCATTCTTATTGCAATGAAAGAAGGAACGAAAGAAGAAATCAGCCCGAAAAGGAAGAACAAGAAAGACGCATTTAGACTTAATCATTCAAAATAAAACCTCTTGATAAACTAGACATTATCAGGTGAAAGCCCTCTGAAGACAACAACGCAACCCATATATTTATTGTCAAGCTTGCTATCATTATATTCCGCATCAAGCAAGTCTTGAGTTGTTAAGGTTGTTATCGGCGTTAGTGTCGCAGTAGAAATAGCCGCTCCACTATGTTTTAGCGTAAAGCAATTACTATCAGTCCAGTTTCCTTGATTGGCGGTTACTCTTCCTTTTATGTTTGAACCAGAACCAAGACCAAAGGGTCTTCCATCATCAATTTTTTCATCAATCGCTCGAGTAAGTTCCGGCGATAAAGCACCGACACCATCATTTGAAGCACCGCCGGCTATAGGAAGATAACTTGATATATCTTTTGTTGACCCAGCACCAATAGAAACGCTGCTATATCTAAATAGCGTTAGAAGTGGCTGATTTTTATAATGTTGATTCCAATATGCTTTATATGCATCAAATGCAACCGGAAATAACCCGGTTGGACCCGCCGCGGCAGTAGGTGCCAGATTACCAGTACCAGGCGTTATCGCTGGATAAGTTTCCTTAACATAGCCAAATCTAGCTCTATTTTGGTCAGATTTAAAAACGTTGAAAACCCAGGCTAGTTTTGAATCAAACTTTGCTTTAGGATACCATTTATTTGTCACAACTGCTCCGAAAGAATCCTGGGTGGTACACCTTGAAGTCGTACTCGTTGTATCAACATCGTATCCTTTAAGATATCCGGCTTGAGAAAGTTGCGAAAAGACTAAAAAAGACTCTCCATTTAATATCCCACCTTCAACCCCGGTAGAATCATTATTTCCATCGGCTTGTTTATAATTGTACATCAATCCAACTTCTCCATTTCCGTATGCATTTTTTACACAACTTCCAGCAGTTTGTGTATTTTGCGTAGCCGTTGCAACGTTCGAGTTCATCATACTCGGAGTTTTGTTAATTGCATCATAAGGAATATCTCCTGGCCAATACCCAAGCTGGCTTCTAAAATTAATTACGGCTTCCATAATTGTTTGCATTTCATTGACAATTTTAGTTTGCTTTGCAGAAGATACGAGCAAAGTCCCGCCAACAAAAGCAATGATTACCAGTATCACTATTACCAATAACACTATCAGTAGTTCTATTGTTAAAAAAAGACCTTTCTTTGATGAGTTTTTCATATATTAATATTGAAAATCACAAAATCCTATTTTTCATTTAATTAATGTCAAGTTTTATCTTGAAAAAAGATCTCAGTCTCGCCATCTTGCATTTTTACTTTTAAACTGTGTTCTTTTTTTAAATCTGCAATTGTTCTAATAACCCTTCCATCTCTACCAAGAATGATTGAATATCCCCTTTTTAAAGCTTCACGAGGACTTGAAGACTTTATTTTTTGGAAAATATTTTCTAAGTTTACTTCCTTTTTTGCCAAATATTCATTTGATTTCTGTCCAATATATGTTAAATTTTCGCATGCCACTTTACTTTTGTTATCAATATTTGCATTAAAATCTCGCTTAATTTTTAAAATTAAAAATGATATAATATTTCCCTTTTCAGAAATTTTTAAATACGCATTTTTTATGAAATACTTTAGTGAATTTTGTGATATTTTTAGAAAATTATTGTATTGATTGATTCTTTGTTCAAAATTATTACGAAAAGATGATACTAAATCTAAAAATACCTGTGCAGTATCCAACTTCTCTTTAGCTCTAACTTCAAGTTTTGCTTTATTTAATAAAATCTCACTCAATATTTCGCTTTTTGTAGGAAATATCAAGCTTGCTGCATGAGTTGGCGTCGATGCTCTGATATCTGAAACAAAATCGCAAAGTGTAAAATCTGTTTCGTGTCCAATTGCAGATACGATTGGAATCTTGCAGTCAAATATTCGCTTTATCAACATCGAGTCGTTAAAGCAAAATAAATCTTCAAAGCTACCGCCTCCTCGTGCTATTAAAATTAAATCAAATCCATTGTTTTCAAAATAGTCAATCCCGGCAATTATTTGTCTTGGCGAATCTTCTCCTTGAACAGAGGCGTTATAAATCAATAAACTTTCACCGAATTTATCCTCCATTTTTGAACATATATCGTGAATTACCGCTCCACTTTCCGACGTTATCAATCCAACTCTTTTCGGAAATCTTGGAAGTGTTTTCTTATGTTGCTCATCAAAATACCCAAGTTTTTTCATTTCTTCTTTTCTTTCGTTAAAAAGCCTCATCATGTCTCCAAGTCCATCAAGTTTTATCGTTTGAACTTGTAACTGATATTGCGATCTTTCTTGATAACAGGTTAATTTTCCATACGCAACAATGCTCATTCCATTTTCAATCCTTACTGATAGTGTTTTCGCAATAAACGCAAAACATATTGCATTTACCATAGCGGATTCATCTTTTAAACTGAAATGGATATGTCCAAGGGAGGACCTTGAGACATTTGAAACTTCGCCTTTAATTGCAACTTGCCCAAAAGTCTTTATAAGGGTTCCTGAGATTGCAGATGAAATATCGCTTACTGACCAAATATGCAAGATTTTTTCAAATATTTTAAACGTAAAACCAAAAATATAAAAAGCAATTTACTTCAGTCTAATTTCTTAAATTCTGCTTGACTTTTTATAATTTATATATTTTTCTAAACTCATATTGCCTATATGTATATGCAAATCATCAATAAACCGTTTGATACACATGCTTTTGTTAAAGCATTTGTTTTTGCGAAAACCGATACAGACAAAGCTGAGATGCTCGCTGATACGATTGCGGAGATTAAAAATGAAGCAAGTATTAAAGTAGAGGAAAAATTTGAACAAGCTAAAGACGAACTTGCAACAAAAAGAGATATTAAAGAGTTGGAGCTCAGTACAAAAAGAGATATTAAAGAGTTGGAGCTCAACATTAAAGCATTAGAGACAAACATGAAACGCGATATCACGGCGTTAGAGTTTAGTACCAAAAGGGAGATCGAGACGCTAAGAATGTCGGCAAAAAATGATCTTGATATTGCAATCAGGGATTTAACGATTAAAATGTATATTACTGTTGGCGGATTAGGTTTTTTTATGGCCACCATAATGCTTGGCGTTTTACCATTTATCTTGAAAACAAAATGATGTCTATTTCAAAAACCATTAAAGATATAAAAATTGCGGCATTTTATAATATATTTAATTTATCGCAAATAGATGCGGAGATTTTACAGCGTAGGACCAAAAAAATTATGGAGGAAAATGGGATTAAGGGGACTATGCTTATTGGAGTCGGTGAAGGAATAAATGGGACAGTGGCCGGAACACATGAGGCAATTGATTTATTTTACAAATTTTTTCGCGAAACGGCATTAATTAAAGATACAAAATTTAAAGAAAGTTTTCATGAAACAAATCCGTTTGATAAAATTAAAGTCAAACTTAGAAAGGAAATTGTTACAATGAAGATTGAAGGGAAATTTGACTTCACTGGCGTTAAGGGACATTACGTAAAGCCACAGGAGTGGGATTATTTCATCTCGCGCGATGATGTAATCGTGCTTGATACGAGAAACGACTATGAATATCAAATTGGAACTTTTGAAAATGCGATAAATCCAGTAACGGACAGTTTTCGTGAATTTCCAGCATGGCTTGAAAATAACAAAGATCTCATCAAAGGAAAGAAAATTGCGACTTTTTGCACGGGTGGGATTCGATGTGAGAAACTAACTGCATATATGGTTCAAAGTGGGATTAAAGAGACGTATCATCTTGAAGGTGGAATCTTGGATTACTTTGAACACACGGGTAACAAAAACAAAAAATGGATTGGACATTGTTTTGTTTTTGATAACCGCGTTGCAATCGATGATCAGTTGAATGGGATATAAGGCGTTATATTATAAGATTCTTGGAACTGATAAATTCAGATTTGTTAAGTGCCTTTTGGTTTTCTATTTCTTGAAAATTTAGTTCGTATTTTTTTTCTTTTGTTTGTAAAATACAAGGAAATAAAGCTTTATTGGCTTTTTGTTGATCACCGGCTTTTACAATAATAAACTCTTTAGTTTTAAGGCAACGCTTTCTTTGTTCCTTTGTTATATCGAAATAACCCTGAAAAAGGCTATTATATATGTCTCCAGCCGTCTTCCAAACTTCCTTTCCACTCTTGCCGTTATATCTATTTAGTTTTTCAAGTCCTTTTTTTTGAATTTCAAAGAAAAAGTCAGTTTCAAGACCGGATCCCTTAACGGTTTTTGATAATTTGAACATCTTTGACACCTTATTATCTGCACGATTTTTATAGTTATTTTGCCATTTTTCTCTCTTATCTTCAAATTTTTCTGCCCAGTAAATTGCATCCTGTAATTTCTTGGATACTTTTATTGTTTTGTGATTTTCAATATAAGCATCTTTTTCTCTTTGTCCTTCTTTATTATCATTTTTCTTGGTGTTAATGACAATAAGATCATTAAGATTCTTGAAACTCTTTGATTTTCTTACATTGTTTTCTTTTGTATTGATATCTATACTTTTACGTCGCTCTAGCTCATACGGATCAACATTTTGATTATACTGACCAAAAGAAGATTTGTTTGTTATTTGCTGTATACCATTGTTGATATTGCTTTTGCCGGTACCATCCGCAGTACTCATGTTTGTACTACTGTTAATTTTTATATCTTCGCAATCTTCGTCTGACTGCTCGGGAATAACTCTTAATTTCGTTTTATTGATAGAACATTGTTGCTTTTCTTGCTTTTTACGTTCACCAAAGTGACCATGTTTATTACGCAGGTCTAAAACGTTTACAGTATACCTCTCTCCCTCCCATAGTTCTGCATTATTGAAATTGCTTTCCTCCATATTTTATAAAACTAAAAAACAGTAAATTTAACATTACATTTCTTAATATGTCAAATAAATATTGATTTACTACCACGGGTTGAGTTTTTTATCTGGCAACTACATCGGTGATTCTTTTAGA
>CANDYN010000045.1 GCA_947424985.1 Rickettsiales bacterium
TTTTGAATATATAATAAACCTACAAGGCGATATGCCAGATGTTGATCCATCTGTAATTGACAACGTGTTTTCAGTTTTACAAAACAATTCAGATTGTGATATCTCAACCTGCGTTGCAGAAATTAAAAACCCAAAAGAAATATCAAATCCAAATGTCGTAAAAGCAATTTTATCAATCAAAGATGAAACAAAAACCGAACATAGAGCAATATATTTTACACGTTGTGACGCTCCATCAAACCCGAAAAACAACCCAGAATCAAAATATTATCACCACTTAGGAATTTATGGGTATAAAGCAAAATCTCTTGAGAAATTTGTAAAATGTAAACCTTCATACCTTGAAATACGGGAATCCCTTGAGCAGCTCCGCGCATTAGAAAATGATATGAAAATTTATGCGAAAATTGTTGATAAAGTTCCGATCAGTATTGATACCCAAGAGGATTTGGATAGAGCGAGAATCTTCATTAATTAATAATTCCTGAAATAACAACCAATCTAAACCCCATCATTAACCGATTTTCCAGCAACAATCTTAGAGAGATATTTATTCGTCCGCTCCTCAACAAACTCAGTTGCAAGAGTATCAAGCCCCTTATTTAATTCATCAATTTTTTCCCGATCTTTTCCTGACAAGACCTCTTCAAGTTCTAAAATTTTTGCCTCAAGCTTAGTGAGATATTCCGAATCAATCATGTCTCCATCTTCTGAAATAGCTTTTTCAATTGCAGTAATATTCATTTTAGCCGCCTCTTTGCTTTCAATTAAAAGTCGCATTAAAATATCATCCTTCGAATGTTCAATTGACGAAATCAACATGTCAGACATAATCTCGTAATCAAGTCCATAAGTAGGTTTTATCTCGGTTACAATAGAATTTCCACTTCCATCCTCCGTTGCTTTGACAGATAAAATCCCATCAACGTCAATCTCAAATCGAACCTCAATTTTAACCATCCCAGCCGACATTTGTGGTAAATTTTTCAAAACTATTTTCCCAAGACCTCGACAATCTTCGCTCATTTCCCTCTCCCCCTGAACAATATTTAAAACAATTCCAGTCTGATTGTCATGCGAAGTTGTAAAATTTTGTATTGCAGTACAGGGAATTGGCGTGTTCCTGTGTATGATTTTTTCAACAACCCCACCAAGCGTCTCAAGTCCAAGCGAGAGCGGACAAATATCAAGTAAAATATTTTCAAACCCACTAGATTTCCCGGCCGCCTTAATCCCTGCACCAATTCCAACTATTTTATCCGGATCTAAATTTGTGTAAATCTCGCAATCCAAAATCTTCCCAATTTCCTCACGAATAATTGGCATTTTGCTCATGCCGCCAACCAAAATAACCCCCTTGATGTCATTTTTGTCAATCTTTGCGCTGTTTATTGCGTCGAACATAGAATGGATCGTTTTTGCGATAAATTTTTCCGCAAGTACTTCAAGCTCATTCTTTGTTATGTAAATTTTTATCTTATTGCCGAAAAAATCAATCTCAGACTCAAAAATATCGTGATTAGAAAGATGCTCTTTAATACCCTTTGCAACTCCCAAAAATACTTGCTCATTGTTTATCGAAATTTTATATTTTTTCGCAATATACTCAGTCAACTCAAAATCAATATCGTCTCCGCCAAGATTTACGTCTCCACTAGTCGACATTACCCGGAAAATTCCCATCTGCATTGATAAAATCGATACGTCAAAAGTTCCACCACCAAGATCGTAAACCACATAAATCCCTTCAGAGTTATTATCAAGCCCGTAAGCAAGTGCAGCGGCAGTGGGCTCATTTATCACCCTTTTAACTTCAAATCCTGCCATACTTGCTGCAATTTTAGTTTCATTTCGTTGATTATCATCAAATTTCGCAGGAACGGTAATCACGCATGAATCAACTTTCTTTCCAAGGTATTTTTCCGCCTCAGTCTTAATTTTAATTAAAATCAAGGCCGAAATTTGTGTCGGAGAATATTTTTTTCCAAATACATCAAACAAGTCTTCGTCTTTATTTTTCGTGTTCCCAATTCTTCGTTTTGCCGATTTTATTACACAATAATTCTCATCAGAAATTTTCTCCAAAGCCTCAAATCCAACTAAAATGTCCCCTGTTTTTGAAATCGCAACGCATGATGGTAAAATATCTCCAAAGCCTGAAAATTCTATCGTTTTTATTTCTCCGTTTAAAGCAAAACTTGCAACCGAGTTCGTCGTCCCAAGATCAATTCCAATCGAAGTTTTAACGACTGTATCATCACTTCTATTTCCACTAATCGGCTCTTCTATTTGCATTTTTTTAACCCCATGTATTTTTATATTTATGTGTTTTTTTTAAATCGCAAGTAAATTATTGACTTTTAAAAATTGCTATCTTACTATCATTATATCCTATTTTTTGCGTAATGTATAGGCTGTATCACTACACCTTGTGTCCTTTTTCGAGAATTGTAAGAATTCTTCTCGTGGAAAAATCAGTTCCACACTCGCTAATGCTTGAAAAATTTTGGGAAAAAAGAGATGTTTTTTTGAAACTAAATAAATCTGGCTCTGTTCCTTTTTTGGTTAAAAAAGCAAGTGATGATGAACTCTCGGAAGGAAAGCAACATACGCTTCTGTCTGGAATTAATGCAATTTCTGAGTTCCTCGAGGATAAATATCAGCAAAATCCTCTAATTTTTGGATCACCGGAAGAAAAATCTGAAATAAGACGCATGGTTGATTGGGTAAATATCAAATTTTATGGTGAAGTCGTTGGATATATCCTTAATGAAAAAATAATAAATTTCTTTAAAAATAAAGAAATTCCAGATCCTTCAATCCTTGCGATTGCCGCAAAAAATCTCTCAACTCATCTTGATTATTTCGGATATCTAATCGGCAAAAAAGGCTGGATTGCTTCGCATAAAATATCCATGGCCGATATAGCTCTTGCTTCACATATCTCAGTTTTGGACTACCTCGGCGTAATACACTGGGTTAAAATGGATTCGCAAAACAAAGAAAATCTTAAAGAATGGTACCGCTTAATTAAATCCCGTCCGTCTTTTAGACAAATTTTACAAGATATAGTCCCGGGCTTTGATGCATCAAGTTATTATCGTGATTTGGACTTTTTTTAGTCTGAAAATCTATGATAACCTTTTTTTACAAAGCAATAAATTCACATGGAAGCGAGGTTTCGTCCGTCTTATCTGCGGAAGATAAATCGGAAGCGATCTATAAAATAGAAAACATGGACCTTACCCTTATATCAATAAAAAAAGCGAAAAAATTTACCGCAAGGGGCGCAGGGCTAAATCTAAGCTCTCGCGATAAAATGTCGTTTTTTATACACATAGCCGAAATGGCCCATGCGGGAATGAATACCAAACAAACCCTTGATTTACTTCTTGATCTTTCTGATAATAAAAAATTGCTCTATGTTGCAAAACTGATGAAAGAAAAAATTACCCAGGGTTCGCAATTTTCAGAAGCAATGAAAGAAGTTGGTTCGTTTGGCGATATGTTTCCAAATCTTATTTTCGTCGCAGAAAAAACTAACTCCCTTGAAAAAGTTAGTAATATGATAGTTGATTATATAAAATGGAACGATGAAATAAAAAGAAATGTTAAAAATGCAATATTAAAGCCCGTAATATCACTAGTGTTCGCCTTGTCTTTAATGATTGGAACCTCGATTTTGGTCCTTCCAAAACTGATAGCAACGCTTGAACAGCTCAATAACGGAAAAATCCCGGAACAAACTATGCATTTTGTGAGATTTACAAGGTTTCTGGGAGATAAATGGTATTTGTTCCCAAGCATAATACTAATTATGGCATTTTTAAATTATATCCCAAGATGGCTGGATTGGAGAAGATTGTCAATCTTCTATGATGGACTAAAACTAAAATTGCCCCTATTTGGAAAATTGTTTTTAAAAATAGAAATGGCAAGGTTGTCAGCTTTCCTATCAATACTTATAAACTCAGGATATAAAGCAAATGAAGCTATTCTACTTGCTCCAAGAATTATCGTAAATAGATATATAAGAAATGCCGTTGACCTCGCGGGACATACCATGCAATCCGGTGCAACCATATACTCCTCTTTTGAAACTCATTCGATTTTTCCAAAATTCTTCCTTTCAATGCTTGGAATTGGTGAAAAAGTTAATGATATAGCCGGAACCATAGCAAATATAAAAGAATCTTATGATAAAGATGTACGTTCAACTGCTGAATTTATTATCTCAAGTGTAAAGCCCATGATCACCATATTTATTGGATTTATGATAGGTTGGATGGCATTTGCCGTATTTGTTCCAATGTACGACACAATTTCAACAATATCAGATGGTGTAAAATAACTTGACTTTTATAAAAAAACTTACATAATACTTTGTATGTTGAAACTTATGAGGGTATTTTTCGCAATTTTAATGCTTTTTATGGGCATGACAGTATCTCAGCATTCGTATGCGCTTGAGCAATCAGATGCAGAGCAGCAATATGAAAATCAATTGCTAGCATCGGAAGATAATTCGATTGCAGGATCAATTTGTCGCGCCATTTCACTCATGACTGGCGGTGTTGGAATTGCAATCTTTGCCTTAATCCTGCTCGTTGTTGGAATTTCAGTATTACAAGGAAAAATTAGTCCGGGTCTTTTTATAGGACTTGTTGTTGGAATGTCTGCCTTCTTTGCCGCACCATCCGTACTAAGTCTCCTCTCGGCAACCGATAGAACAGATGGAGGATGTAAGTGTCAAACAACAAAATATGTTGGATCATTTTACGATAGCAATGGAAATAAAGTACCAATAACAAGAAATATACCAATAACAAGCAATTGTGAACGAACAGGGGATGCTGCGGCATAATATGATGTATTTAGATAGAAAATCAAAAAAAGGACTTGCACTGAGTATCGAACTCGTAGCAGTTGTAACTGTTATAATTGGCATAGTGTCACTGACATCGGTAATATCAATGAGTGGCTATAAATCATATCGTGTTACTCAAATATCAAAACAAATAAGTTACTTACAAGTTGCAATCAATGAATTCAAAACCAGCGTAGGATATTACCCGGGGGATGTAAACTATTCAGACCTTGCGGGAGACCTAAACTCGCCAACTCTAAAAGCAAATCATACAACAATAATTACTTTGTCAGCACCAACAACACAAAATGATCTGTTTATATCACCAAGAACGGAAAATGTTGGAATTGCAAAATCCCAACTCGCGTTTTCCCAGCTTGCAAAATACGGATTGATAGAATTTAAAAATGCAGAAAATCGTACCTTAACGTCAAGCTGTGACGGAGTATCAGCCCTTACAAATCAAGTATTTCCAAGAATCGAAGGTACCTCAAGATCAGTTTGGATGTTTATAACTGATACCGTAAATCTTACAAATTTCAATGTACCAAAAAATAGCTTGGTGTATAACTCAATATTTTATCCAAACTTTAAAGGAAAGCCAAGGCTGGTAGCGGTAAGCTCAGATATAACAAATTGTACTATAGATATACAAAATGATATAGGTGCAATAGCCTCGGATATTGCGTATGCTCTTGATAAAAAGATGGATGATGCCAAACCATCAAAAGCAACCGGGACTATCATAGCAGATGCAAAAAACAACCTTGGATTGTGCAAAACGCTAACTGTTGGAGTCGGAAGCCCAACAGTTCAAGATTACGACTATACAGAAAATACCTCAACAAGCTCAAACGATGCTTGTGTTTTAACGGTTAAATTGTAGATATTTACATAAATAATCCTCCTTCTATGTTATACACCTCTAATGTCATCCCAGCGAAGGCTGGGATCCAGTAAAATCCAAAATTATAAATTTATCAGACGACCCCTGTATACGCAACAATAACAAATACCCAAACGTACAATGACTCAAATTTAGTAAATTATTTGCTTGCAAAATATATTGTTATATATATTCTTCATTACTAACTTATTTTAATTATGCAAAAAATTGCAGATACTAAAGAAAAAACAAACTTTTTGCTAGCCTGCCAAGAAATTTTAGATCTGGGAAAGTGTGAAAATATAACTCACTATGCTGGGCTTCGTGATTATTTGGTACATGACGTAATAGTTGTAACGGCGAATTCAGAAGTGCATTGTCGTGCAATTGCAGAAAGAATTCAAACATCCCTCAAAGAAGCTGATATTTTTTTTCTGAGTAGCCTTAAAAACATACACCCAAAATTGACTCCATCGCATAAATGGGTCGTTATTGATTGTGAAGAATTTTCAACAATGATACATCTCATGACCGAATCTGAGCGAAGCTATTACGATATCGACTCACTTCTTGAGAAAATCTGTAAAAGTAAATTCGTATTCGAATCCAAAAAAAGCGATAAAATAGTTAAAACCGATTCAAGCTTTGATAATCTAGATGACAGCATAGAAATAAGCCAAGATTATTTCGACCTCGAAGATGACGAAGGTACTTCTTTTAATGCAAATTCATTAAAGAAAACTACAAAAACATCGGATAGAAAGCAGTTCTCAAATAAGCTCAGCACAACTGTAAAACAAGAGCCTGAAAAAAAAGCTACAGATGCAAAGAAGAAAACTCCTGTGAAAAAAGCAACAACTAAGGCAAAATCTGCAGTGAAAAAGCCGAGTAAAGCTAAAGTTGAAAGCATAAAAAAAGAGGACATTAAACCCAAAAAGACTGTTGTAAAAAAAATAACTAAAGCAGTAGTAATGAAAGCTATCGTCAAAACATCTGTGCCAAAAAAAGCAACTAAAGCTACTGCAAAAACAACCACCAGTAAAGTTGCCGATAAAAAAGTTGCAAAAACAACCACTGTAAAAGCGGTCAAAGCAAAGCCGGCAAAGGAAGTTGTTAAATCAGCCAAAGCTACCAAGGTTAAAGCGGAAACTCCAATTAAAAAACCAACAAAGGCCAAGGCCAGTGGTAAGAAAACAGAAAAAACTGCCAGTGAAATGGTAAATAAAACACGTAAAGCAATTAGATAAACTTTTTCTTTTTACTCAAAAAAGTTCCAAAATGTTTTGTTTTTGTCCAACTGTAAGGCGTAAATATAATTTCGATAAAACTCTTTAAATAAGATGCAGTTTGTAAATATAAAGCCGAAACCTCATACAGTAAAATACTTTTCTTACCAAAAATTCTTCCGTCGTTCATAAAAGTTAAAACAGAAAAATAATCATATAAAATTCTCAGAAAAAATTGTAAAAAAGCAGCATATATAATCCAAGTATGTGTAACGGAAAATATCGAATCAAGCTTGTAAGTATCAAAATAATCTTCTAGAATTGCAAATAAAAATCTAAACGATACTACAATAAAAACTAACATTGAAAAAATATTCAAAAAGAAATAACCAAGTAAAAATAGGTCAATCTTAGGCGATGAAAAAGATGGCTTTTTTGAAAAAATACAGTAAAATTGATAGAAAAAAATTTGCATAAAACCCTTTACCCATCTGGACCTTTGACCAATATATGCATCACATGAAATAACCGCTTCCTCAAAAGTTTTAAGACTCATGGTTGTCATTTTATATCCATGTTTAAACAATCTCAAAGCAATTTCAGCATCCTCCGTAACATTGTACGAATTCCAACCATCAACATCCCGTATAACGCTTACTTTAAAATGATTGCTCGTACCACCAAGTGGTAAAAATCCAAATAACTTTGCCATCAACGGATTTCTTTGAGCAAAAATATATTTATAATCCATATACATCATTTCCGAAACCGAATTGACTCGATTATAATATTCAAGCTCAGCCTGAATTACAGCTAAATTTTCCGAACTGTTTTTGAAAATATAATTAGCGACAAGTAATTGATCTGCATTCGGTAAATCCTCTGCATCATATATACATAAATACTCACTTTTAACAAATTGCATCGCATAATTTAGCGCCCTACCCTTCGTTCTCGGCTGCCCATCCGGAACCTTTAATATTGTATATTTGTCACTCGCGAATACATTTTTAATCACATCAATTGTTTTAAAATCATCCTCCTCACATATAATAAATATCGATAAAAGCTCAGATTTGTATGATATTTTTTCAATTGCATTGTGTAAATTTCTAAGCGTTATTTTGCTTTCCATATAAAGCGGAATTAAAATGGAATAAGACTTCAAATCTTCAATTGCCAAGCCCAAAGCCTCAAGTTTGACATAAAAATCTGACTTTTTTGTCATTAAACTAATTGTCTTTGAAATAGGATTTTT
>CANDYN010000046.1 GCA_947424985.1 Rickettsiales bacterium
TATTTCAAAAAAATATGAGCTTGAATTAATATTGATAGATGGATTCTTTGATGACGAAAGACTTAAGGAATTCCCCCATAAAATATTTAAAATAGGACATGCTGGAAAAATAATCAATCACATGAAATCGAAAAAAGTAACACATGTGATTATTATAGGAACAGCAAATATGCCAAATTTCTCAAAAATAATTCCCGACCTTCGCGGAGCAAAGCTTATCGCAAAAATTCTGCTTATGAAAAACAGGGGTGATGATAAAGTTCTTAAAATTGTTGCAAATGAACTTCAAAGCGAAGGAATTTTGGTTGTTTCACCTAAAAAGTTTTTACACAATTCAATAATAATAAGTAAAAAATCTCCAAATAAAAATGAAATAGAAGATATACAATTTGGAGTCAGTGTTTTAAAAAAAATCGCAGGAATTGACCTCGGTCAGGGAATTGTCGTTTGTGAAAAAAGAATTATAGCCCTTGAAGCAATTGAAGGTACGGACGAAATGATAAAACGTAGCGGAGAGTATATCGGAAGCAGGTTTGATGGAAAACCAATCTTAATAAAAATACCAAAAACAACACAAGATTTGCGACTTGATACTCCAACAATTGGCCCTATTACACTTGATAATCTTGTAAACTCAAAATTTGCTGGACTCGCCGTAGATTTAAAAAATACGATAATTGTGGATCCGACAGAATTTCAAAAAAAGCTTGATGAGAGTGGGCTTTGGTTTTTGGATTTACAGGACATACCATAAATACTAAAAAAATTCAAAACCCAATATCAAACTCATTTTTAATAATAACGAATTGATCTGGATTTTGATCTTCAATCTTAAAAATTAGACACATAGTTAGCATGATTAAGCATTGCTTGCCTCTTTTTGACATTTCCACCATAAGACAAGTTACGATATTTTTTATATATCTTTTCTTACAGTCCACATGTGTGGTGCATGCAGATAAATTCTTTATCAAATAAATGAACCTTAGACTTATAGAGCTTAATAATCCATGTTGCATCAACTGTATAAAAAATATTTTCTTAGTTTTAATTTATTTAATACCTTGTCCAAGAAGTTTACCCCATGCTTTGCTGATTTATGTATCTTAAAAATAAATGGAACATAAAAACTTGCCGGATTTTTATATCTATAAATTGGCTTTGAAATATGCTTAACATCACTTCAAGACCTTCATTAGCTTTTTCTCCTGTGTTTGATATAAGTTGATATACAATAGAAATATGGTCAACCACTGGTCGCATGTTTTTAAGTAATGCAGGCAGAAATTCTTCTCCGTCAAAGAGATTTATGGAGACTGAGAGAAAATTAATTACTTTTAATGGCGATTTGTCATATATGTACCCCCCTAATTAAACGAAGTGGAGCACAAAATAAATAACTATTCCTCATCAACATACTCAAAAGAAGCACTACCTCTCGCGTTCTTCTTACGATCGTTTTCATCAAGATGTTTCTTACGCAATCTCAAAGATTTTGGCGTTACTTCAACCAACTCATCGTCTTGAATATATGCAATCATTTCCTCAAGAGTCATAGCCTTTGGTGGAACTAGATTTATCGCCTCATCTGTTCCGGATGCACGAACGTTTGTTAGCTGTTTACCTTTTAGAATATTTATCGGTAAATCATTATCACGGTTGTGCTCACCCACGATCATTCCATCGTAAACTTTGTCTTGCGGTCTTATAAACATAATACCCCTGTCTTGAAGCTTTGCAATTGCGTAAGCAACCGCCTCACCAACTCCACCAGTTGCGATCAAAACACCGTTGATTCTTGTTTCAAATTCTCCAACATAAGGTTGATATGAATCAAAGCTACGACTTAAAATTCCTGTTCCGCGTGTGTCAGTCAAAAATCTTCCTTGATATCCTAAAAGTCCACGAGTTGGCATTAAAAGTTTCATACGAACCCTATCTTGTCCTGAATTTGAAACATCCAAAAGTTGCGCTTTTTTCGGAGAAAGTGCATTCATTATATCGCCCGAATATATCGCATCAACGTCGATTTGAACCTCTTCAAACGGCTCAAGTGGCTTTCCTGTTTCCTTGTCTTTTTTGAATAAAACTTTTGGACGAGAAACAGACATTTCAAATCCTTCACGTCTCATGGTTTCAATTAAAACCCCAATTTGAAGCTCCCCACGACCGGCAATTTCATAACTATCTTTATTTTGCGATTGCTTTATTTTAATCCCAACATTTGTTTCAGCTTCTTTCGCAAGCCTTTCTTTTATCATGTTCGACGTCAACTTTGACCCCTCACGACCACAAAATGGTGAATCATTAACACTTACCGTAACTGACATCGTAGGTGGATCAATTGGTCTTGATGGAACACATTCTTCAACGTCAAGTGAACAAATTGTATTAGCAACCGTACCCTCAAGACAGCCAGCTATTGTACATATTTCACCGGCAAAAATTTCTTCAACAAGCGCCCTATTAACTCCCGTAAAAGTCTGTAATTTAGTTACTTTTACCTTTTCAATAACTTTGTTGTTTAAATCTAAAACCTTAATTTGCTCTCCAACTTTTATGCTTCCACTGTAAACTCTTCCGGTTAAGATTTTACCCAAGAATTTATCTGATTCTAAAATTGTTGCAAGAAATCTGAATTTTCCATCCTTATACAGATCAACTGGTGGTTGGAAATGGCTCACAATTGTCTCAAAAAGATCTGACAAATCTGTTTTTTTCGTATTTCTATCAAGACTTGCCCAGCCGTCTCTTCCCGATGCGTAAAGAATCGGAAAATCAAGCTGATGATCCTGTGCATCAAGGTTTATAAAAAGCTCCAACACTTCATCCACAACTTCCTTTGCTCTCTCATCGGGTCTATCAATTTTATTCACAACAATGATTGGCTTTAACCCTTGCTCAAGTGCTTTTCTAAGTACAAATTTTGTTTGAGGCATAACCCCTTCCGCACTATCAACAAGCAAAATAACGCCATCTACCATTGATAAAATACGCTCAACTTCACCACCAAAATCTGCGTGTCCAGGAGTATCAACTATATTAATTTTTAAATCCTTATATGCAATCGCCGTACATTTCGCAAGAATTGTAATCCCTCTTTCCTTCTCAAGCTCGTTACTATCCATAACTCTTTCTACCATTTTTTGGTTATCTCTAAAAGCACCGTTTTGCTTTAACATTGAGTCTATCATTGTTGTTTTTCCATGATCAACATGGGCAATAATCGCTATATTTCTTATATTTTGCATTAATTTTCTATAAAATCAACTAATGATTAACTAGATATTTTAATTTTCAAGTTTTTTATTGACTTTTTTAATTACACAATATAATTTAAGGGTGTATTATAACTTTATAGTGAAGCTTTTTTTTATTTTAACATTATTATTTAATATAACAAGTTATTCTTTTGCAGCGGAAAATCAAAGCGCAAAAATATATGATTGCATATTCAAACATGGAAAAACAAAAAAAATAGCAATTGCGAATAAAGAAATAATACTTCCGCTCGCCTCTATGCCAATTCCATACAGCTCTACCTCTGATGAAAAATGTACAATTGTTAAAAATAAAGTACAAAGAAATGGACTTCTACTTGATAGCGTTGGACAAGGTTTTCTTGAATTGGTTACAAAAAAAATATTACAAAATTATGCAAAACTTTGCAAACAGCAAAAATGTAAAGCCCAACTTGATTGCAAGATATATACAAATGCAATATCCACAACACTTGAATCTTTTTTTGAAAAAAATACCTTAAATTATGGAATTTTAGCAGAAATATCTGAAATACTGCAAAAGCCGTTTGAAAACGACCCAATCTGTCTTGCAAAAGTCCATGGCGGGTTTTCAACACAAAAAATTCGATTCTACAAAGATGAATCTTGCATCAATACCCTTGAATCATCCAATGAGCAATATATAGAAAATATAATGTTAAGCGGCAAGCAGGCAAAATGGACAGATGGTTTTACAAAGTGTATTATGGAAATCAATGCTTAAATACATCGAACTTGGCTCGAATAAACCTATAAAAATCGTAATCTTAATGCATGGATATGGCTCAAACAAAGAAGACATGTCGTCAGTTGCAAAAGAAATTTTAGAGTTTGATAACAAAATTGCTGAAAATGTAAAATTTATATGCCCGGATGGACTTTCACCTTGGGAAGGGGGGAATTTTATGAATGCAAGACAATGGTTTTCCCTTCAAAATCGCGACGATAGTTTTGTTCATCATGGACTAAATACAGCATCTGAAAAAATTATTCCATTTATTAGTGATATTTTAAAAGCAAATAATCTACAATTTAAAGACCTATTCCTAGCCGGATTTTCACAAGGTGCAATGCTCTCGCTTCATACCGGAATTGACTTACCCGAAAAAATTGCAGGAATTATATCTTTTTCTGGAACCCTGGTTCGTAAAAAAACATTAAAGCATGATGCAAAAATCCCACAAGATATAATATTTATACACGGAGATTTAGATGAAGTTTTACCTTGTACGTATTCAAAAATTGCCCATAGTGAAATGCAATCAGTTGGGTGGAATTCATCCTTTTTTGAAATAAAAGATATGGCGCATTCGATTAATGAAGAGTGTATTAGACTTGCGGTGGGGTTTGTTTTGAAAAAACTGTAATTAGTTTACAGCATTGATTTTATATCACTTACCGTTTTCCTCTTCTGATTCGTAGTCACAACCATCAGTTGGACATAAAATAAAATAACATATTTCTTGCATTTTAGACTGACCTATGTCCACCGCACTACATAAACCGGGGTATAAATATTGACATGATCTGGACAATATTACGTATTCAAATCCATTAAATGCTTTACAGTATTCCGGATAAGCTATCTGACAATCACCAAACATTCTCATGCAACTATCATTTACCAAGTAGCAAGCAAATACAGAAATGGTTAATATCACTAAAAAAATAATCAAAAATATTTTTCTTCTAACTTTCATATCTAAGATAAAATGCTAATCTTTAATAAAAATATGATGTCCATCAATTGTAATCCAATGTCCTTCCCCAAGTGCACTAGCAGCTTCTTCTTTTGAATGCAACAATGGTACTCCTGTTCTTCCATGCCTTACCTCATAATGCAAATGTGGCCCACTTGATCTTCCGGTATTACCAAGTCTACCAATAAGATCACCTCTCTTTACCCTATCTCCCGTTTTTAACTTCGGACTTTCAGCCAAATGTCCATAAACTCTTTCGTTGCCATCATGATATGGATGTCTATCATTTCTATCATGCCTAATGTTGATTCTATTACCATAACCATTTGGATCTGGAGACACCCTTGTGACAATTCCATCGCCAGTTGAGAGTATTGCAGATCCATGCTCACCAGCTAAATCCGTTCCACCATGCGGCTTTTTATGTAATCTATCGGTAACACCAAATTGTGTTGTTAGTTTAAATTGAGATCTATTTTGCATTACCATCAATCAAAAGCAAATTTATTATAAAAAACAAATTTTAAACTTGGAAGCAAAAAAAAATACATTTTATCTTACATTCAACGCTTCAACATCAAAGGCAAAATAGTAAGCATTACAGTTGTCAAAAAAGCACACAATCCACCCAGCGCCAAGTATATTTTTATTTGCAAATTCTTGATCCTGATATCAATATCTTTTATCTTGTTATCCAGATATAACTTTGTTACAAGCTCATCTTTCGCTTTATCAAATCTATGATCAACTTTGCTAGAAGTTTTTTCGTCAATACGTACCATTGTTTCCGCCAAAACTTCAGCCTTCGCTTCTTCTGTTTTAGCATTAACAAATGCTTCCACAAACGCGTGTGTATCAAAATGTAATGACGTTCTCATCACAATATCAAAATATTTTTCACTATAAATTAAATTTTATATATTGCAAGAAAATTTTAAGCGGAAGCAAAAAAGCAAAAATTTGCCCAAAACCCACTTGACTATTGAAAAGTTTGTTTTATCATCAAGAATATTTTGTAACAAAATGTACGATGTTGTTGTAATTGGTGGCGGGCCGGCTGGATATGTTTGTGCAATAAGAGCGGCACAAAATGGATTAAAGGTTGCATGCATTGAAGCAAGAAAAAACCTAGGTGGAACCTGTTTAAACGAAGGATGTATACCATCAAAAGCTTTACTTGAATCGTCACATCTTTATTACGATGCAAAGCACCATTTTCGTGAACATGGGATCGAAGCTTCGCCAAAAATAAACGTTAGTGAAATGATAAAACGAAAAGATGGGATTATTTCATCTTTGGCCGGTGGAATAGATATGCTCTTTAAGAAAAACAAAATTGATAAAATTACCGGTTTTGCGAGTTTTATTGATAAAAACACTATTGTTGTCGACAAAGATGGTAAAAAAGAAGAAATAAAAGCAAAAAATTTCGTTATTGCAACCGGATCTGAAGTAACTTGCATGCCGAATATTGAAATCGATGAGAAGGTAATAGTTTCATCAAAAGGTGCATTGGAACTAACTCAAACACCAAAAAAAATGATTGTAATTGGTGGTGGCGTGATAGGTCTTGAACTTGGATCGGTTTGGTCAAGACTTGGATCCGAAGTTGTCGTACTTGAATATGCGGAGAAGATTTTACCTGGATTTGATGATGACATTATCACGTCTGCAACAAAGATCTTTGCAAATCAAGGTCTTTCTTTCATGACTTCTCATAAAGTTTTAACGGTTACAAAAGATAAAAAAGGAGCGATTGTTGAAGCTGAAGATTTAAAATCAGGAAAAACTATAAAAATCAATGCGGATATAGTTTTAGTGTCAATCGGACGTAAGCCTTTTACAACAAAACTTGGGCTTGAAAACTTACCAAATATTCAAACTGATAAACGTGGACATCTGATTATCGATGAAAATTATAAAATTTTGGACAATATTTTCGCAATTGGAGATGTCGCTCCAGGGCCTATGCTTGCACACAAAGCTGAAGACGAAGGCGTCGCAGTTGCTGATATAATCGCAGGAAAATTTGCACATATCAATTACAATGCAATTCCAAGCGTTGTTTATACAAGTCCTGAAATTGCAAGCGTCGGAATGGGTGAAAATGAATTAAAAACCAAAGGAATTGAATATAATATCGGAAAATTTCCGTTTATAGCAAATTCGCGGGCCAAGGCGATTTCGGAAACGGATGGATTTGTAAAAATCTTGGCTTGTAAAAACACAGATAGAATTTTAGGGTGCCAAATTATCGGAAAAGATGCAGGAAATTTAATACACGAAGTAAGTATCCTAATCGAATTCTCAGCTTCAGCAGAGGATTTAGCTATGTGCTGCCATGCCCACCCTACTCTTAATGAAGCACTAAAAGAAGCTGCTCTTGCTGTGTCTAAAAGATCGATACATTCATAAGATTTTACTGTCTTTTATTCCCTTTATTGCTACGCTTTAATTGCTGGTATCGTTGTTGGAATTTTGTGTTACCAATGGTATTTTTTTGCTGACTTGTATAAATATTTTTATTTTGCTGCAATTACTCTTCTTCCTTGAGTGCTTGTATAGCTTTGTCAGAATTCCATTACTTCTCATTCTCCTGAGTGATAAAATATTCTTTTAATTTCTCATTATTCTCAGGATGCTCCTCTCGCAAAACTCTCTCAACGCCTCTCTTAATTAACCCTACCTCCTTCCTTACGTCAATGCCTTACTCGGCATTTCCCTCCAAAATTTTGCCGAGACTATTAGCATTCACAATGAATTCGATCTTCTTTATTGCTTTTACCAATCCCCCCTGAAGCGCAATATTTGTATCCTTAATTTTAGCAATAATATCTTCGACCTTTTGGTCATTTTTAAAATATTGACTTGCACGTTCTTCAATGTCAACAATAAAATTCTTTTACTTTTTCATAGCTTCAAGACGACTTTTAAGGCCTGGTAGCGTACCACCTCGAGTTTTAATTTCTTAATTCTGCTGAAATATTACATCATTTATATCATATATAACACCTTCGCGCTCTATCTCAGACAGCTCTTTTTCAAGAATTAATCCTTTTATCTTTTTTTGTATCTCCTTTTCCTGCTCCATTCGCGATAAGTTCATATTGAGTAAAATAAAAAGAGACTCTATCAAGACTAATTATAAAAGTCAAGATGGATTACTCTGAAGGTGTTTCTTTAGTAACC
>CANDYN010000047.1 GCA_947424985.1 Rickettsiales bacterium
ATTTGAAATATTTAAACTTTTTCACCATATAACTTAGAACGAAAAATATACTCTTCATTCCAATTAAAGTCAAAACATTTGCCCATATCATAAAATTAATATCTTTCGAAAAGGAAAGTGCGGCTGGGATTGAATCAAGTGCAAAAATTATATCAATTAATCCAATTGTAATAGCTGGAATTATATATTTTCCATATCTAACCTTGTGAAAAATACACTGGACACCAGACAAAACTTTCTGGATAATCCCACCTTCCTTTTCACCACTTTTAAAAGCATCAATTGCGGTAAATATCAACAAAATTCCTAGGATTTCTATTACAAATGGAAGATGGATAACCTTCATCCCAACCAAAATAACCGCAACCCTTGAGGCAATTGCAAATAAAATTCCAAGCGTTAAAATAAACTCTTGCTCGCTTTTTTTTAATTTAAAAGATGATAGAATTATTAAGAATACAAAAACGTGATCAATGCTAAGTAAAAATTCAACGAAGTAAAGTCCGAAAAATTGCAAAGCTTGTTCAGAAGTAGAATTTTGTGCTATTAAAAATATAAAAAATGTTACAAAGGCAAAATACACTGCGGATATAGATTTTGTAAATTTCCTACCAAAAAAACCATCAAGAAGTAGCATCAAAGGCGAAGCAATATAAAAAACAAGCTGTAAATTTTGCATAAAAAACCTATTAACAGGCAAAAATAAACTTTCTTAAATATATGTCAAGAAAATATTGACATTTATTTTTTTCACTTTAGATTGGAGCAATTAAGTTTAGTTTTATGTCAGCAAAAAAGAAGAGCGCACTTGAATTTGTAATATTGGTCAGCGAAATATCAGGATATCGCTATGGAGCTTGGATCAACAAAAGAAATGGATATAAGTTGGAATTAAGAAAATATGATCCAATCGCAAGAAAGCATACAATATTTAAACAAAAAAAAGCTCCAAGTCCTAAGAAAAATTAATAAATTATGACTGAGAAAAAAATAGAAATTCCAAAAGATTATGATCCACTGAAGGATACAGGTGAATATATGAATCCGATTCAACTGGCTTTTTTTAAAAACATGCTTGAGGAACAAAAGATGGAGCTTTTGGGATTTATATCGCCAAAAATAAAATTTTTATCAGAGGTTGAGATTAGTGGAGACGAAGGCGACGTCGCTCAAACAGAGCTCGAAAGAGGTATTAACTTACGCATCACTGACAGACAATCAAAATTGGTGAAGAAAATAGACGAGGCTTTACTTAGGATTGACAGTGGAGATTATGGATATTGCCAAGCAAATGGAGATCCAATAGGTGTTCCAAGGTTACTTGCAAGACCTGTAACAAATTACTGTATTGCTGAACAAAACAAAAGGGATAGCAATGAAAAAATACATGAATCATATCAAAAAACTGACTCAGTGCTGTCTCAAGAATATACAGACTATGAACTTGAAGATATAGAGTAAAATATAGTCGTTTCTTTATATCTCAATACAAATCACTTCGATAATTCAAAATATTAAAGGTAATGCTCAATTTACAGTTGATTTTATTTTTCGAAAACCCACTTTGGAACTTATTTTTACTTGTCTTGATTAATCATATTTGCCTTTTCATAAAAAGAGATTAGTATCTACGTTGGAATTATTTTTTTATATGAAAAAGAAGGGTTTTGTTTATTTTGACATGATTGCTATGTCGTTGGTTTCTTTGGCTATTACATTTTCATTGTATTTGATATTTTCAAGTACTTCAGAAGTAAACGCTTCGCTTCCAAGTAAGCCTACTACAGAAAAATCGCTAGATCTGTTACGGGAAAAGAATTAATGCTTTGGTAACTGAGAATCTTAGTGAACCCAACACAATCTGAAACATATTATTATATTGTTCACATTGTGTTGGGGTAAAATAAATATATAATTATTTCAAAGGCATGATTACGTACTTCATGGACTTGCCTTCATCACTAGCATCTGTAACAAATACCGGAGAATCAGCAACGGTGAATTTCATCAAACAATCTCCGGATATACAAGCTAAAACATCAGATACATATTTAAAATTATATCTCACGGTTATCACATCTTCTCCGCTAAATTTCGCCGATACGAACTCAACAACGGAGTATATATCAGTTTTGTCGGAAATCTCGATACCATCCTTTGAAATTTTAAAGGTCAAACCCTTGTTATCTTTTCCTGCACTAACACCGGAAACGAGCTGAATTGCCTTTTCAAGATCACGCGCTGAAAAAACTAAAGTCTTATCGCCACCTTGTGGTATAACTCTTTTATAATCAGGGAAAGATCCATTGATTAACTTCGTTGCAAATTTTATCGTCCTAACTGAAATTTGAAGCTTATTTTGGGAAAAGTTCATTATAACATCTTCGTCAAATTCAGTTGCAATCTTTAAAATTTCAACAATAGCTCTCTTTGGAATTATAGAATTTGTTAATTTCTCACCTTCTTTTGCCGGAATTGAAAAAACCGATAATCTGTGTCCATCGGTTGAAATAAAGTTTAATATTCCATCTTCAATATGCATCATTATTCCGGTTAAATTATATCTCATTTCATCTACAGATATCGAGAACTGCGTTTTCTTAATACACTCTGACAACTTTTTCGCATTTATAGTTACGGACATCTCAACGTCTTCAAGGCTCATTTCGGGAAAATCAACTGCGGCTAAAATTGAAACATCAAATGAAAAGCGTCCGGATTTAACATTCAGAACTACACCAGATTCTTTTGTTTCAACTGAGAAGTGTATTTCAGCAGAATCCGGTAATCTCTTTACAACTTCCATAATTTGATGAACAGGCGCAACAAATGAAAAATCTCCATCCGAAACAACTTCCGAAGAATCCGATGATTGCATATCCAAGTTAGTTGTAGTAAATATTGCAATATTTGATTTCACATCAACCTTTACACAAGAAAGTATGTCTAAAATTTCATCTTTTTTATCCGTCGAACCTATGACGTGATTAAGACATTTTAACGCATTGGATCTTAAAATCGAAAACTTGGACATATTGTAAATAAGAAATATTTCAGGAAAACATAAACACAAAAAAATATTTGTCAACAAAAAATATTGACTTATATTTTTTTACCTCACAGGAATAGTTTGACTTTTTTAAAATCTGTGTTGGATACCTTAATTTTTAGCGCAATAGCTGTTTTTGTAGTATTAAAGCTTAAAAGAATTCTTGGAAATGAATATGATGATGCATCAGTTGCCGATAAAAATCAGAGCAAGCAAGCCAAAGTTATTTCAAATGCAATAAAAGTTCAGACAAAAAGTGAGAAAAAAGTTGCAAATGACGATGTCATTAAAGCTGAAATACTTGAGAAAAACCCAAAAGAAACAGAGGAAAACATCAAAACTTTAATCCAAATTTACAAAAGAAATCCATTATTCTCATACGCAAGCTTTTTACAGGGGTGCGAAATGCTTTTTGAGCACGTTATTTCTTGCTATTCTTCGCAAAAAATGGATGAAATAAAACAAGTATGCTTAAAAGATGTTGCGGATAATTTTGAGAAAATAATAGCACAAAATACAAAAGATGGAAACATAGAAAGAGTTCATATTGCAAAAATAAACGATATAAAGATAGCAAAAATAGAACAAAAATCCGGTAAATTTTCCGTACAAATTCATATTGATTCTGACCAAATCCAATATACAGAATCAATTGAAACAAAAAACATCACCAGCGGAAGTAATTCAAGACAGCAAAAAATTTCCGAAAATTGGACGCTTGAAAAAGAAATCGAATCTGAAAATCCAAATTGGATTGTGTCCGAAATATTAATACTTGAAAGCTAGAATTTTAAAAAAATATGCTCAAATTATCAATAATCCTATTTTGCTTAACAGTATCTTCTTGTTCGATTAGATTTGTTGGAAAAAAATCAAGCTCAAGAAATAATTCTTCCGGAAAAAAAGCTATAAAAATCTCAGATACCCTCAGAAGCGGAAAAATAATGGAATATAAAGATTTCAAAAACTGGGAAAACGAATATCTTGAAGATCTAAATTTTGATATATTTATAGATTCAAACGGATCGAGAACTGGAATCCTAAACTCAAAAAATAAAACACAGCAAGATACAAAAATCAGCAAAAATATTTTTAAGAAACAGGAAATTAAACACAAAGATATGAATACAATGCTCAAACAACTTGAGGGAATATTTGATAAAAATCTAGATAGTAATAATCAAGATGATGAAGTAAATGCAGTAATTGTACAACTAAGCTCGGAAAAAATAACAAATATAACACAAGGTGAAATTGACATAATCAAAGAAGAACCTCAAGCGGAAGAGGCTTCCGTTATGATGAATTATCCAAAAATAAAAAAAAGAACACTTTCGAGTAGCTCTTTGGTAAAACTTGAATTAGTTGGATTTGACGATATTTCTAGCCTTGAAAAAGATAATGCGATACAAGATTCAATCATGAGCTTTGCAAAAAGCTGTGATATTTTTCTATCAAGACCAAACTCAGATGTTAAAACCAAAAATATACAACTGGGAACAGGAAAAGACTGGGAAGATGTTTGTCTCAAATTGAAAAAGTTTAAAACAACGGAGATCAACAAGACAAATGCAATAAACTACTATATGGAGAATTTCATGCCGGTAAAAATATATCAAAAAACCGGATTCTTTAGAGAGAAAGACACCGGAACTTTTACAGGATATTATGAGCTTGACCTAGAAGGTAGCGAGAGAGAAACATCGAAATATCAATATCCAATATATGCAATGCCGTCCGAATGTAAAACTCGTCAATGCGCAACAAGATCACAAATAAATGACGGAAAACTTTCGGGACGTGGGCTTGAACTTTTTTGGTCCGATAATCCACTTGATATATATTTACTTCAAATTCAAGGCTCTGGAGTTGTATTACTTGAAGATGGAAAATATGCAAGAGTTGGTTTTGCCGGAACAAACAAAAGAAGTGGAAAAAATGTATTTTCATACATGAGCAATAAATGTATTCCAAAATGCAAGGCGAGACTTGACGAAATAATTGAATGGTTTGATAAAAATCCGGAAAAAGGAAATGACGTAATAGCGCATACAGACTCATATATATTCTTCAGAAAACTTGACAATAACGGCGATGGGGCGATCGGAGCACAAGGCGTTCCACTTACTCCATCAAGAAGTATAGCGGTTGACAATCGATATATCCCATACGGTACTCCGATTTGGCTCGAAACAAACGTTGCAATTAAAAATCCTGAAAGCGATCTATATGTAAAAATGTCAAGAATGTTGATCGCACAAGATACAGGCGAAGCCATAAAAGGTCCGATTAGGGGAGATATATTCTTTGGACACGGAACAAAGGCAAAATATTTAGCGGAAAAACAAAAATTTACGGGAAATTATTATATTTTAGTTCCAAAAAATTTGGTTGAAAAAAATAAAGTTAAAGCTAGATGATATGTTCTTACGTCCATTAAATTTTCTTTTAGTATATATAGTATCAATATTGCATCTTGCATTATTGATACTTCCGGCGTGTCTATTTATGACTTTAGTCTTAAAATTCGTCTCAAATCTTGATGGAATGGCAATTGTAAATTACATCATACAATTTTGGTGGATTTGCTTATTTTTTATATCTTTTTTCTGTACAAGCTATATATTCGCTGATTTTGTATTCGGATTTACGATAAAAAGCCTGTCAAGGGGGGCAAAAAGAATGGCGAGATTAAAAGAATATAGTGAATTATATAAAATGTTTCTTATTATATGCGAAAGATTTAATCAAAAACATGTCGAACTTTTTATATCAAATGACGATGAAATAAATGCCTATGCCGTTGGTGGACTTAGAAGATCGGTAATAATATTAACCCAGGGACTTATAACACACATCTCGGAAAATTCTGAAAATATCGAAGATTTTACAAAATCTGTTAGCGGAATAATCGGGCACGAAATGTCACATATAAATAATATGGATTTCCTTCCGGGAATTTTTATGCACTCAATAAAGCTCGCAATAAAAATAGTAACAAAAATTTCAAACGTATTAATACTATTACCGTGTTACCTCCTAGTAATTATTCCGGTTATAGGATCCTTCGCTAAGAGTATAATATTAAAAACATATAAAGTAATCAATTGGTTTTCAAGCGTTCTAATATATAATCATATCATCCTTCCGCTACACTCGTTTTTAGCTAAAGCTCTTTCAAGATCTACGGAATATCGAAGTGACATGAACTCAGCCTTAGCAATAGGCGGAGAATGTATCTATCTTGGGTTGGAGAAAATAAATTTTGGAAAATCTTCGATGTGGCAAAGCGTTTTTTCAACTCACCCAAGCACAAGGTCACGCATGGTTAGAGTTTTATCTATTGAAAAAGCAAATCATAAAATTATGCCGTCTGTAATGACAGAATTTGCAAATATGTGGTCGCTTTTAATGCTTATTCTAATGACTTGTGTTTTGGCATATAAAAGCAATGCGATAGATATTCCAAGATATACTCAAAAGCTTATAATTTTAACAATTGAAAAAACTGTACAAATAAAAGATTTGACACAAAGGGGAATAAATACGGGAAAGGAAGTATATTCATTATATGAAAAGCTTGGTAAAATATTTTAAGAAATGGAAAAAGTTAGCGTAAATGGGAAAAAAATCAATATCTTACAGGGCGATTTAAAACTTGAAAATGAGCTAATTTCAAATCACAATATTAAACCAATAACTGCATCTATTTTAGTAAAAAATAAAGATATTACACTTCACAATGCGGATAATTTTTTAAATCCAAAACTTAAAAATTTGCTTCCGGACCCAAAAAAATTACTCTCAATGGATAAAGCAATTGAAAAAATTTGCCATGCAATTGAAACCAAAGAAAAAATTGGACTCCTTGGAGACTACGACGTAGACGGCGTTTCCTCAAGCTCTATGATGAAAATATTCCTCAATTGGCTTGGAATTGTGCCGTATGTAATAATTCCGGATCGCTTTAAGGATGGATATGGACCAAGTATTGATCTTTTTTCTAGAATGCATAAAGAAAAAATCGATACCATCATCACTCTTGACTGCGGAACTGTCGCATTTGAACCAATTGAACACGCGGTCAATCTTGGAATGCAAGTTATAGTAATCGACCACCATATCTCCCAAGAAAAAAAACCGATCGCGGCAGCAATTGTCAACCCAAATCAAATTGGCGATGAAAGCGGACTCGGATATTTGTGTGCTGCAGGTGTTACATTTTTGCTTTGCGTTGGAATCAATTCAGAATTAAAAAAACGCGGATTTTTTAAAGATGGGAAAGGTATAAATTTACTAAACCTTGTACCATTTGCAACACTTGGCAGCGTTTGCGATATGATGAAAATGGTCGGACTAAATCGAGCTTTTTATCGCACAGGACTTGAAGTTTTAAGGGAAAGTATAAAAAATTTCCAAAACCTTGACGACAAAACAAAACAAGCATTTATCGGAATAAAAGCTCTAATGGATATCGCAAAACTTGAAGAAATAAAATCAACTTATGATATCGGATTTCTAATTGGACCAATTATAAACGCCGGTGGAAGGCTTGAAAGTGGCATGATAGGTGTTGATCTTTTAACTGAAAACAGTAAGGAAAATGCAAAAAATTTAGCAGAAAAATTATATCAAATCAATCAAGAACGTAAAGAAATTCAAACAGGAATTTTAGAAAATGCAAAAGAAAAAGCTGAAAATCTGATAAAACTTGGAAAGAATGTTTTATTTATAGCTTCGGAGGATTATAACGAGGGAGTTGTTGGGATCGTCGCTGCAAGAATCAAAGAAACGTACCACAAAACAGCAATAATCGGCGCAATAAAAAACGAAGGTGGGATTAAAATAATCAAAGCCTCGTGCCGCGCAAGCGATGGAGTTGATATAGGCGAGGCGGTTATATCGGCGCTTGAATCGGGATTAATTTTAAAAGGTGGCGGACATTTTGCCGCAGCCGGGTTTTCCGTAAAATTTGAAAATTATGACAAACTCTATGATTTCTTTGAAGAAAAATTACTAACCCAAGCAGCTGAATCAACAAAAAATGCAAAAATAAATATACACACAACTCTTGATATAAC
>CANDYN010000048.1 GCA_947424985.1 Rickettsiales bacterium
CAAAACCAAACAAAGCGAAAGCAACAAATCCAATTGACACAACCAAACATGCAATATCACTATATTTTACAGCAAAAACTCCAAGACAAACAATTGCAATCATGCAAAATTTATTCTTTAAAATCTTGATATTTTTCAAAGCTAAAATCGGAAATCTGCTAACAGCAAAAAGACATAGCGCGATATAGTAAGATCCAATTGCAATTTTAAACGACTGATCATCGTAAACTTGCGTTAGTGAATATATACATTGCTCCAAATAATATGCCGAAGGACAAATATAATTTTCCGTAATTTCAAACCAAGCAACCGGGAGAAAGCATAAAATTCCAAACATTGGAGCTGGAATTCCGATAAAATATTTCTTTAAATCAACTCCTTTGTGATTATTAATTCCCAAAATATCAAAAGCATTGAACCGAGCAAGCCTTAAAATCATCGCGGCGATCATTAAAAAGCATAAAATCCACCCAAATGTCTTAAACTCAACGAACATCCAGAAATAAAGACACATGGCTGGAGCAACTCCAAAAGAAAAGGAATCACAAAGCGAATCCATTTGCGCACCAAATTTACTTGTTGCATTCAATTTTCTCGCAAAAAATCCGTCAAAATAGTCCAAAATTACCGATATAAAAATAAAAGATATGGCATTTGAAAAAAGACCATTTAATGAGCTTTTAATCGCAAATAGAGCAAAAAAAACACTAGCCAAGCTAATAAAATTTGGAATAACAAAACGTACCATATATATAAAAAATTAATTACCAATATCCTCTTCCCCGGAGTTTGTTTTAACCGCATACTCAACGAGTTCAACAAAATCAACATTATTTTCCTCCGCCAAGACCTTAATTTTTTGCAAAGAATCCATTATCTTTGATGGAACCATTAATCCTTTATCGCCCATAGCTTTTGCTTGAAAATAAACCGGATGATGCTCATGTTCGGGATGCCCAATTATTAAAGTTGCACTCTGTGTCCCGCCGCTTTGAGTCGTACAGGTCACGCTCATGGCCGTTGTTCTTTGACTATGATCCTCAACTTTTGGTGTATTTTCATTATTTGTCTCAGTTACCGTTCCCATTTAATTTAATTATAACAATATAGTTATATACTTAGTATTTTTATTATGCAAGTTTTTTTACCGCTTTGCCAATAAACTCATAAATCTTTCCACTTGATAGCCCAGCTAAATCTCTCTGGTCTTCAATGCTTGCATGCTCAATAAATAAATCCGGCATACAAATTTGAAAAATTCTCACATCCAAACTATTGTCACTAGTAAACTTTGCAACAAGTCCACCAAATCCCGAACCCGAACCCTCTTCAAGCGTAAAAATTGCTTTTTTCTTCCTATTTTTAATTAAAAATTCAGAATCAATGGGCTTTATAAATCTTGCGTCAAAAATATCAAGCTCAACTCCGTCTTTTTTTAGTAAATCTCGTGCTTTAATCGCATTTTCAAGTAATGCTCCACAAGATAAAATTAAAAAATCCGAATCATTGCTAAACACCGTCTTTACTTTTCCTATTTCAATATCACGAATCTCATTAAAATCAAAATCTTTGTCAAAATCAACAAAATCTTTTGGATATCGGATAACACAAGGATTTTTATCCATTTTTGATGATAATTTCATCATCTCAGCAAAATCTTCTCCTGAAGAAGGCGCCATAATTACAAGATTTGGAATCATGCAAAGCGAAGAAATGTCAAAACTTCCCGCGTGCGTCGCTCCATCCGGACCAACAAATCCGCTTCTGTCTAACATAAATCGAACCGGTAAATTTTGCAAACAAACATCGTGTATTACCTGATCATAAGCCCTTTGTAAAAACGTTGAATATATCGCAACATAAGGCTTAAAGCCTGAAATCGCAAGACCTGCAGCAAAAGTAACTGCGTGTTGCTCTGCAATCGCTACGTCAACAAATCTCTCGGGAAATCGCTCCTGAAAGCTTAAAAGACCTGTACCGGAAGGCATTCCAGCTGTTATGGCAATTATCTTGTTATCTCCTTCAGCAAGCTTTAAAAGACTCTCTGCAAAAATATCTGTATAGGTTTTTTTATCAGACTTAACCTGCTCTCCTGTTTCTATATCAAATTTTGAAACCCCATGCAGTTTATCATGAGCATCGCCCGCCGGCCCATACCCCTTCCCTTTTTCGGTTCTAACGTGTAACAAAATCGGCTTTTTTATATCAAGATCGCGAACCCTTTCAAGCATTTCAATCATCTCGCCTAAATCATGTCCATCAACAGGTCCAATATAGTAAAAACCCATTGCCTCAAATAAATTACCACCTGTAATCATATCCTTCATCGCAGTTTCTGTATGTTTAAAGAAAGATATTATTTTTGGTAGTTTTTCAAATATTTTTTTCGTAAAATTTCGAGCTTTTACGTATCCATTTGACGTAATTAAATGCGCCAAATATTCACGCAAAGCCCCAACAGCTGGGGAAATTGACATGTCATTATCATTTAAAATAACAATCATTTTACTCTTTAAATCACTTGCGTTATTCATAGCCTCGTAAGCTATTCCCGCAGTCATAGCGCTATCTCCAATAATCGAGATTACGTTAAAATTTTCACCCATTAAATCCCTCGCTTTTGCAATTCCAATTCCAGCTGAAATCGAAGTCGAGCTATGCCCTGCACCAAATGTATCGTATACACTTTCAGTAATCGAACAAAAACCTGAAATTCCATCTTTTTGCCTCACACTCGAAAGCTTTTTTTTTCTTCCAGTTAAGATTTTATGCGGATAAGACTGGTGTCCAATGTCCCAAATTAATTTGTCTTTTGGCGCATTAAAAACATAATGAAGCGCCACTGAAAGCTCAACAACTCCAAGCCCAGCACCCAAATGCCCTCCTACTTTTGATATCTCATGTATCATAAATTGCCTTATTTCAAAACAAAGCTTTTCAAGCTCTGTGGTACTCAGATTTTTTAAATCAGATGGAAAATTAACCTTGTTCAGAATAGTAAAATCCACGTAAAAATACACCCAGCAAAACAATTTATAGACTTATATCACAAAAAGCAACTTTTTTTTAAATAAAATCATTGATTATTATAATAATATATTTCATCCTCATTTAAAATTTCTTTGATTATGTCCAAGTCAATCTATTTTTTTGGAAACAAAAGTGCCGATGGAAACGGAGGAATGAAAGATATTTTGGGCGGAAAAGGCGCAAATCTTGCTGAAATGTCAAAACTTGGAATCGCAGTCCCACCAGGCTTTACAATTTCAACACAAGAATGCAATAAATACTATAATAACGGACAAAAAATATCACAAGAGCTTGAAAAGGATATTGAAAAATATGTAAAAAAACTAGAAGATTGCGTACAATATAAATTTAATTCAGACTCAAAGCCCCTGCTTGTTTCGGTTCGCTCCGGTGCAAAATTTTCAATGCCGGGAATGATGGATACAATTCTAAACTTAGGACTGAACGATAAAACTGTAATATCTTTGGCTAACGCAACCTCAAATCGTCGTTTTGCTTTTGATTCGTATAGACGCTTTATCCAGATGTATTCTGACGTCGTTTTAGGTGTTGCCCATCATAAATTTGAACAAATTTTAGAGCATATAAAACTCACAAAAAATATAATAAATGACTCATCAATAACAGCTGAAGACTTGGAAATAATTACAATAAGATATAAACAACTCGTAATGCAAGAAACTGGTAAAGAATTCGTACAAGATATAAAATCTCAATTAATCGGCGCAATTGAGGCGGTGTTTAAGTCGTGGATGAATGAAAGAGCGATTATTTATCGCAAATTAAACGATATAGATCAAAATTGTGGAACTGCTGTAACCGTCCAAGCCATGGTTTTCGGAAATATGGGCGAAACCTCAGCAACCGGTGTAACATTTACAAGAAATCCATCAAATGGAGCAAAAAAGGTCTACGGTGAATATTTAATTAATGCACAAGGTGAAGACGTCGTCGCGGGAATACGAACTCCAAGTCCGCTTTTAAAAGAAGATGGCGTAAATTCAATGGAAGAAAAAATGCCAAAAACCTACGCAGAGCTAATAGAAATTTTCGAAAAACTCGAGAACCACTATAAAGATATGCAAGACGTAGAGTTCACGGCACAAGAAGGAAAACTTTGGATACTTCAAACAAGAAACGGCAAAAGAGCAATAAAATCCGCAATAAAAATCGCGGTTGATATGGTTCATGAAGGAAAAATATCAAAAGAAGAGGCTTTGACTAGAATTGACGCATCTCAACTTGACCAGTTACTGCACCCAGTAATTGACAGAAAAGTAAAACTTGATATCATAGCAAAGGGACTTCCAGCCTCACCTGGAGCGGTAAATGGACGTATAGCTTTTACGGCGGAAGACGCAAGCATAATACATGAAAATGGCGAAAATGCAATGCTAGTACGCGTTGAAACGAGTCCTGATGATATAGGTGGAATGCATATTTCATCCGGAATCTTAACCGCACGCGGTGGGATGACTTCTCACGCTGCCGTTGTCGCACGCGGAATGGGTAAACCTTGTGTTTCCGGCTGTGAAAACCTACTGATTGACGAAAAAAACAAAGTGTTGAAAATAAAAGATACAGAAATAGCACTAAAAGATGGTGATTGGATTACAATTGACGGTTCAACCGGTGAAATAATCAAAGGAAAAGCAAAAACAACAAGTGCCGCAAGCTTTGATGAATTCGATCAAATAATGAAATGGGCAGATCAAACGAGAAAACTAAAAGTAAGAGCAAATGCAGAAACCCCAGCTGATTGTAAGGCTGCAATTGATCTTGGAGCGGAAGGAATTGGGCTTTGTCGAACAGAACACATGTTCTTTGACAAAGAAAAGCTCATGTACTTCAGAAAGATGATAATTTCCGAAACGAAAGAAAAAAGAATTGAAGCTTTAGTTAAAATCGAGGAATTGCAAATATCGGATTTCACGGAAATTTTCAAAATTACAAAAAACATGCCGGTAAATATCAGACTTCTTGATCCACCTCTTCACGAATTCCTTCCACATACAGAAAAAGATATCGATCAAATGAGTAAGTTTTTTGACCTTGATAAAAAATATATCAAAGAAAAATCTGCCTCTCTGCATGAATCAAATCCAATGCTTGGACATAGAGGTTCTCGACTTGGGATTACATATCCCGAGATTTTTGAAATGCAAGTCCGTGCAATTGTAAAATCCGCTATTTTAGTTGCGAAAGAAACCGGAAATACACCAAAGCTTGAAATAATGCTTCCGGTTATAATCGAAAAAAAGGAGCTAAAAATACTCGCTGATCTCGTTCGAACCACGGCAAATGAAATTATAAAATCCGAAAAAAGCAAACTTACATATAAAGTCGGAACTATGATCGAAATCCCGCGCGCATGCTTGGTTGCGGACGAAATCGCGGAAATTGCTGATTACTTCAGCTTTGGAACAAATGACTTAACTCAAACTACTCTTGGAATATCGCGTGACGATGCACAAAAATTCCTAGGCGAATATGTAAAAAAGGATATACTTCCAAATGATCCATTTGTTTCAATCGATATAGAAGGCGTTGGGGCTATGATGAAAATCGCAATAGAAAAAGCGAGAAAAGTAAGACCGGATATATCTTTAAGCGTTTGCGGAGAGCACGGAGGGGACGCAAAAAGTATCGAATTTTTCTCAAAACTCGGGCTAAATTACATCTCATGCTCTCCATACAGAATTCCAATCGCAAGACTCGCCGCCGGAAAAGAAGAGGCAATTGCAAAACTTGGTAAGAAATAATATGAACAAAATTATAAAAAACCCAAAAATTTTATTTCCACTTTTAATGGCAAATATAATGGCGTTTTTTATGACCTTTATAATACTCATTATCAATCGCGGCTTTTGTGATGATTTCTTGCTAATATGGGTGAAAAACTTCCTGATTGCAATGCCAATCGCTTTTGTAATTGCGTATTTCGTTGCGCCGAAGATTAGGGGGTTTGTTGATAGGGTTTGTGGGGGTTAAATACAATTCGCAAGCCTTGCAAGCGAAAGTCCGAAATCGAAGAAGATTTGGAGTTCAGTAACTGAGGGATAAACAACATCAACGCCATTTGCTTTATTTTCTTGAAAATGTTTCATTTTATTTATAAACTCATTAAAATTAGTAAATAGCTGCTCTGTATACACCGTCTCTTTATATTTTGCATTTATATTTGTACGAAATGAATCAGATTTTAAAACTGGATCCAGAATATCATGCTTTAAACTATAAAGTGCATTGATTTTGTCGTCAATGCTACTTGATGTACGATTAAACTTTTTGATAACACTTTCAAGCGTTTCTATCTCCTTTGCATCTGACATTTCAGCTTTTATACCATTTACAACCTCAGCATCGTGATGTAAATGAATTGAGAATCCTGCAATATGCCCCCATGTGTTATACTTTGCAATTAAACAATATTCATCATCAAACAGCTCAACGCACTTTCTAATGCATTGTATAACATGATTACCGCCGTACTCATACTGTTCATAGTCCAACAAAAGATCAAAAAAGATAAAATTTTCTTCAATTTTGATCAAGCTTTTATCAAGCGTAATGTCGTCAATTTTGTGCTGTATTTTTATTAATTCCACAAGTTTACCATGCTGCTGATATTTTTCTTGTAATGCTTTCTTCATTTGCCCTATAAATGCTACCGCTTCCCTATTTTCTCGCATAGGTTTTTTATTTTCAACCACGTAACTCTCAGAAATTCTCGTATTGCTCATTCAAAACTTAAACTAAATCTTTAACAAACCCCTCAATCGCCCCAAGCCCACGCTCTATAGTCTTCATATCGGTTGAAAATGAAAGACGAAAATGGTCAGGAACTCCAAAAGCCTCGCCTGAAACCGTTGCAACAAATTTTTCCTCAAGTAACTTTTCACAAAAATCGTTTCCGGAATTAATCACAGCTCCAGATTTCGCTTTCTTTCCAATCAAAGCTTCAATCGAAGAAAAAGCGTAAAATGCTCCCTGCCCTTTGATTGTTTTTATTCCAGAAATTTCCGATAATCTCTTAAAAACAAAATCACGCCTTGCCTGCATTTCAGACCGCATAGATAAAATAAATTTCATACTCTCAGGGCTTCTTAAGGCGAAAGCCGCCGCATATTGCCCAATTGCACTTGGACTTGACGTCGATTGAGACTGAATCGTGCGCATAGCATTAATCAAATCCAAATTTTTACACGCCGCATAGCCAATCCTAAACCCTGTCATAGAATACGCCTTTGAAACTCCATTGATGATCATAACGCGACTCGCTAAATCTGGCACGATATTTAGTAATGTATAAAATTTTTCTCCATCAAAAATCATGTGCTCATAAATATCGTCGCACATAATATTTACCTGTGGGAATTTTCTTAAAACCCTTGCTAGATCCTCAAAATGCTCTTTTTTGTATATAACTCCGGTTGGATTCGAAGGTGAGTTTAAAATAAGCCACTTTGTTTTTGAGGTAATAGCGGCCTCAAGCTTGTTTCCACTTAAGATAAAACCCTTATCCATAGTGGTTTTTATATCCACAGGAACACCATCAAACATTTTTACAATATCAATATACGAAACCCAAGACGGCGACGGAATTATAACTTCATCGCCCGGATTTATACTCGCTGCAAATGCATTAAAAATCGCCTGTTTCGCCCCGGTTGAAACCGAAATTTCATTGGGTTTATATTCAAGCTCATTTTCTCTTTTTAATTTTTCACAAATCGCATTTTTTAAATCCAAAGTTCCGTCAACCATAGTATATTTCGTATGCCCCAATCTCATTGCCTCAGTTGCCGCATCGCATATATGTTTCGGCGTATTAAAATCCGGCTCACCAACGCTAAAATCAACAACATCAATTCCACTAGCCTTTAACTCTTTTGCCTTATTTGACATGGCAATCGTCGGAGAAGGTTTGATTTTTTGTAACAAATTTGAAATCATATAAAAAGCTATAATTTGCCAAATTAAAATCAAAAAATAATTAATTGCAATATAAAAAATACAATTTATAGTCAAAAAGACTGTAAAAATATATGAAAATAACAGA
>CANDYN010000049.1 GCA_947424985.1 Rickettsiales bacterium
CTTGACTTTTAATTTTTATATATCTTGCTTTATTGATAGTGGCCGAGTAGCAAAGTGGCCTAATGCAGAGGATTGCAAATCCTTGATCGGGGGTTCAAATCCCTCCTCGGCCTCCACTTTTTGAAGATATGAGATATAGCATTTTTTTAAGATATCTAAAATATTCTTTTGGTTCTGACTTAAAGTCAAGCATAACCATTTTCGTCGTATCCCTTCCTTTGTGTCTTGGAATTGCATCTCTTTGTGGCGCACCAAGTGAAGCTGGGATAATTTCCGGATTCAGCGGTGGAGTTGTAACTGGCGCAATAAGTGCATCAAGCATAAGCGTTTCAGGTCCATCAGCAGGTTATGCGGCAATTTTATCAGGTGCACTTGGATCTTTACAAAGCTATCAAACGTTACTTACTGCAATTGTTTTGGCCGGATGTTTTCAAATTCTTTTTGGGCTCTTAAAGCTCGGAAGAATAGCGTATTATATACCATCGAGTGTTGTAAACGGATTACTTGTTGCAATAGGTGTAATATTGATATTAAAACAAGTTCCGTCAATGCTTGGAACAAACCCCGTTCCAACCGGAGATTTAAATCTTGACATAGCGCAAAAAAATGGAATAATTTCAGCCATCGCAAACGCCCTGATCCATATTGACATAGGTTCTTTTTTAATAGGAATTTCGTGTCTCTTGATAATGTTTACCTTAAGTAATTATTCAAGATTTTCAAAAATAACAAAAGTTCTTCCGGCATCTTTAATTGCAGTTTCTCTTGCAATTATAGTAAATTTTTGGTTTTCATCACTGCCAAGCGATAATATTTTAAAACTTACTGAATATCAACTCGTAAACGTTCCATCTTCCGATTTTGGAATTATTCACAGTATAAAATCTATTGTAAAATTTCCAAATTTTTTTGCAATTGATCAAAATCTTATAAAAATATCCCTACTTATCGCGCTTGTTGTTTCTATCGAAGGATTGCTTGGGATTACAGCAGCAGATAAAATGGATTCAAGAAAGAGACACACTTCGGCAAACCGTGAACTTGTGGCTCAAGGTGTTGGAAATATATTTTCAGGAATGTTTGGTGGAATTCCGGTAACATCTGTTGTAGTTCGAACTTCGGTTAATATAAATAGTGGCGCAAAAACAAAAATGTCGTCAATAATGAGTGGAATTTTTTTAATAACAGCGCTGATTTTCATACCGCAATATATGAACAAAGTTCCGTTTTCATGCCTTTCTGCGATTTTAATATATTCAGGGTTTAAAATAATAAAGGACTCAAAAATATTTAATATTATAAAAAAAGGGAAACAGTATTACATGCCGTTTTTTTTAACGGTAATATTTATAGTTTGTACTGACCTTTTAATGGGTGTTTGCGTTGGATTTTCAATTGGTATATTATTTGTATTACGTGAAAATTATGTAAAAGCCTTCAATTACAATCAATATAAACACTATTACGGTGAAGTTTTAAAGATCGATTTGCCTCAAGAAATATCGTTTTTAAATACTCCGTCTATTGTATATATGTTTGAATCGATTCCGAGAGATTCAAAGGTAATAATTAATGCGAGCTCAACAAAATATATCGATCACGACGCACTTGATGAGATAAAAAATTTCATAAAATATACTTCAAGAGCAAGAAAAATAAAGGTAAGTACGGTTGGATTTGATGAACATTTGGGAATTGATAATAGAGCTAAATTCTCATTTTCAGCAAATAAAAAAGTTCAAAATGACATGAAGGCAAGCGAAGTTTTGGAAATATTAAAAGAAGGAAATAAAAGGTTTGCAAGTGGTGATTCGATAGGGCACGATTATAAAATGCAAATGCTTCAAACTGCCTCGTTCCAGTCTCCGGTTGCCGTAATAATAAGTTGTATCGACTCAAGGGCAATTCCGGAAGCTATTTTTGACCTAGGAATCGGAGATGCTTTTATAATTCGAATTGCCGGAAATATTGTTAATAAAGATATAATTGGAAGTGTTGAATTTGGATGTAATTTATCCGGAGCAAAGCTTGTTTTCATACTTGGGCATACGGCATGTGGCGCGATCAATGCTGCCTATAGTGGTATGGAATTTGCAAATTTAACACCAATTTTACAAAATATAGATAGGTCAGTTTCATTTTGCAAAGAAAGACACGAATTTTGCAATTTTAATGAAGAAAAAATGATATACGAAGTTACAAAAGAAAATATAATGAATGCAAAACGAGATATAATGGAATCAAGCGAGATATTAAGAGAAATGGTCAGTCTTGGAAAAATACAAATTGCAACGGGGATTTATAACATTTTAACAGGCGTTGTTGACTTTCAGGATTGAATAAAAAAACATTTTTTTGCTTGCAATTTATAAAACTTGGTTAGATGTTTATTATGAGTTATTTTTGAAAAAATGTCAAAAAAAGATGAAAAAATGGAGAAATCAGAAAAGCCGGTTATGAGTGCTGCAAAGGAAAGATCTCTGAATGATGCTATAAACCAAATAGAAAAAATGTATGGAAGAGGGTCCGTTATGATGCTTGGACAAAGAACTGGAATGAAAGTTGATGTTATTCCAAGTGGATTTTTATCGCTCGATGCAGCTTTGGGGGTTGGTGGATATCCAAAAGGAAGAATTCTTGAGTTTCATGGTTACGAAAGTTCAGGAAAAACAACCTTAGCTCTAACTCTAATTGCATCTGCGCAAAAACTAGGTGGAACTTGCGCTTTTATCGATGCAGAACATGCACTTGATCCAAAATATGCAAAACAATTAGGGGTTGATCTTGAAAGCGTACTAATTTCCCAACCTGATAGTGGTGAACAAGCTCTTGAAATTGCCGATACTTTAATCAGATCTGGGTCAATCGATGTACTCGTTGTAGACTCCGTTGCAGCCTTGGTTCCAAGGGCCGAACTTGAGGGAGACATGGATCAACAAAGCATAGGGTTGCAAGCAAGATTGCTATCAAAAGCACTAAGAAAAATTACAGCGTCTGTTTCAAAAACCGGAACAATAGTTGTATTTATCAACCAAATGCGCGCAAAAATCTCAACCGGATATTCACATGGACCAAGCGAAACTACAAGTGGTGGAAATGCTTTAAAATTTTATGCATCAATCAGAATTGAAGTGAAAAAAATCAAGCAAATTACAGCAAAGGATGAAGTAATTGGTGCACAAATTCAATTTAAAATTGTAAAAAACAAAGTTGCACCTCCGTTTAAAAAAGTTATCCTAGAAATGATGCACGGAAAAGGAATAAGTAGAGAAGGTGAAATCTTGGATATTGCAGAAAAAATGGGGATTTTACAAAAATCCGGTGCATATTACTATTATAATAACGAGAAAATCGGACAAGGTAAGGAAAAAGTTCGTGAAATGTTGAAGGAAAACACAGTCCTTGCTGATGAACTTGAAGCGAAAATTCGTGAAAAATTCGGAACAATTGACATAGCGGATGATGATATGCCAAGCAACGAAGAAGCTCTTGAAAGCAGCATGAATCCTGAGGATGATGATATAAGTTAGTCTAACCATCTGTAGCTTTATCAAAAAAGGACAGAAAATTTTTTTCTGTCCTAATAATTTTTACCTCACCTTCCCAACCATCATATCAAAAACACTATCACTAACTAATGTCTCCTTAATTGCTCCATGGTTGATTTCTAGACCAGCAAATTCACCAACTCTCTCAATAAAATAAACTATTTTATCTCTAACTTCAAGATCTGTAATTGATTCAAAAGCCATACTAAGATGTTTTAATTGAATCTTAGCTCTATGAGCTAATTGTTTTTGTGTAAAAGTCATAAAAAAACCAAATAATTAATAAAAAATTACTTGGTATCAGGAGGCTCGAAACACAGAAAACCTAGTGCTTATCCTATTGAATGCTCAAGAGCATCTTATTCAGATAAACTCCTGACATGCAGGAGTCCTTTGTACGATTGAAGCTCGGACAAAAATATAACTGGGATTCGGTATTTCGAGGCACCATCAACCAATACGAATAATATGTACGATAATTTTATAAAAGTCAATTATAAAATTTTTCTTATTGTAAAATGTTTTTTTAAAAAATAATTTGGAGTGAATGGATAAATTTATGGCAATTGGAAGAAAAAACCTCCTTTCCAGCTAAAACGGGAACGTATGCCTCGCGACATACGCCCCAAACAGCTTTAAAGGAGGTAAATTAATATATCGAGTTAAATGTTAAAAGTCAAGCATGATATTTAAAAAATAAAAATATTCTTTGATTTTTATTTTTTAGGCTTTAAGAATATTGAGAGCTGTTTTATAAAAAATGTTAAAAAGAGTCGCAAAATTGTTTATAAAGGACGATAGTCAAAAGTTTATTCAAAAAGCCAAGAGAAGCGTTGAGGCGATAAACTTATTAGAGCAAGATTTGATTGGCTTGAGCGACGTGGAAATAAAAGAAAAAAGCCTTAATTTACAAGCTGAAGTTTTAAGTGGAAAAAGCTTGGAATCTGCATTACCACTAGCTTTTGCGCTTGTTCGTGAGGCGGGGAAAAGAACGCTTAAAATGCGACATTTTGACGTTCAGCTGATAGGCGGAATGGCATTATTTGAGGGAAATATTGCGGAAATGAAAACAGGGGAGGGTAAAACGTTTGTCTGTACGCTTTCAGCATATCTTAACTCTCTTCAAAAAAAAGGCGTACATATCGTTTCTGTGAACGATTATTTGATAAAAAGAGATTTCGAGTGGATGCGTCCGATATACGATTTTTTGGGTATTTCAGTTGGATGTGTAACGGACGAAATCAAGCACGACGATAAAGTTGCGGCGTATAATTGCGATATTGTTTATGTAAATAACTCAACACTTGGATTTGATTATTTACGAGATAACATGAGAAGTTTTGGCGAAGCATCTTTTTTTCAAAATGCAAAATTTAATTATGCAATTGTTGATGAGGCAGATTCAATTTTAATTGACGAAGCAAGGACGCCTCTGATAATTTCCGGTCCAAGTGTTCAAAATTCCGAAATATATATTGCAATTGACAAAATTGTTCGAAAGCTCGCGAGTGATTGTTATACGATCGTTGAAGATGAAAAAAGCGTTCACTTGACTGATGTTGGGGTTGACGAGCTTGAAAAAACTCTACGAGCAAAAGGTATGATACAAGGGGACTTGTATAGCGCAGATAACCATAAAATTGTAAATCATTTGCAACAGGCGCTAAGGGCTCATACAACTTTTGTTCGAAACAAGGAATATCTTGTAAAAGACGGAAAAATAATGATAATTGATGAGCTAACCGGAAGGATCCTTGATGGAAGGCGATATTCTGAGGGTTTACATCAGGCACTTGAAGCGAAAGAGGGCGTTGAAATCCAAAAAGAAAACCAAACCCTTGCGTCAATTACATATCAAAATCTATTCAGAATGTATAAAAAACTTTCCGGAATGACGGGAACGGCAAAAACGGAGGAAAAGGAATTTTCTGATATATATCACATAAAAGTTATTGAAATTCCAACAAATAAGCCTGTTGTGAGAAAAGATTTTGAAGATCTTGTATTTTTAAGCATGGAGGATAAAAATAACGCGATAGTTGAAAAAGCAAAAGAGCTTAATGAAAAAGGACAGCCGGTCTTAATTGGAACTGCAAGTGTTGAATATTCAGAAAATTTATCAAAAATATTTACAAAAAATAAAATCAAACATGAGGTTTTGAATGCCAAAAACCACCAAAGAGAGGCGAAAATTATTGCAAATGCCGGGCGACTTGGTGCGGTTACAATTTCAACAAATATGGCTGGACGTGGAACTGATATAAAACTTGGTGGAAATTTAGAAATTGAACTTGAAAAATTTCTTGAAAAACCAAGATCAGAAGCGGAAATAAATGCAAAAACAATAGAACTTGAAGTTCAAATTGAGCGCGAGAGATTGCAAGTGTTGAGTGCCGGTGGACTTTATGTTTTGGGTGCTGAAAGATATGAAAGCAGGCGGGTTGATAATCAGCTTCGTGGTCGAAGCGGGAGACAGGGCGATGTTGGGGCGAGTCAGTTCATGCTTTCACTCGATGATGACTTATTAAGGATCTTCGGAGGTGAAGGGGTAAAAAAAATAGTTTCCCGCCTTGGCTTTAAAGCTGGCGAATCTATGAATCATTCGATGCTTACTCGTGTTATAAGATATTCGCAAAAACGTATTGAATCCATGAATTACGATATGAGAAAATCAGTTGTTCGATATGATGATATCTTAAACGAACAAAGGGTGTATATATATGAAAGACGAAATTCTTTTATGGAGGACGGTGATATTTTCAATAAAATTAAGATTTTGTGTGAAGATTTTGTAAATGATGCAATGGAAGAACATGAAATTCCTCAGGGGCAAAACCTGATGCATAATCAATATTTTATTGATAAGGTTTATGAAAATTTTAGAGCTGATTTACAGGATAAATCAAAGTTTTCGGATGAAAATTTTAAAACACCTGAGCTTGCGATGAATGAACTTTATAAGCTTTGTGAGGAAAAAATCAATGAGGATATTATCAAGCATGGAGGTGAAATTGTTCAGCATGTTGCTTTAAATATTGCTCTTGGAATAATTGATCAAATGTGGCGTGAGCATTTATCACTTATGGCATCGATTAAAGATGGGATACATCTGCGTTCTTACGGACAAAAAGATCCTTTGAGTGAATATAAAATGGAATCTTACAAGAATTATGATATTATGATAAAAACAATTAATGCTTTGACTCTGAGAAGATTTATGTCTTTTGAATTACACGATTCTGTATAAAATATGGCGATAATCGTTCAAAAATTCGGCGGAAGCTCCCTTGCGGATATAAACTGTATAAGGGGCGTCGCGGAAATAATAAAACATGAAGCGTTAAAAGGTAATCAAGTTGTAGCTGTCGTTTCTGCTATGTTTGGAAATACGGATAATTTACTTCAAATGTGTCGTGAAATCCGTCCCGCTATTGATAATCAAGCAGTTAGCGAATACGATGTTGTGATTTCAAGTGGAGAACAAATCGCAGCTGGACTTGTTTCTCTTGCACTTCAAAATATTGGAATTGCCGCTATGTCCCTTGTTAATTGGCAAATAAAACTTAGAACTGACTCTTCTCATACAAAAGCTAGGATTGAATCTCTTGAAAATGCGAATGAAATACTTAAAATTTTAGCTTCTGGAAAAGTTATTATAGTTCCAGGGTTTCAGGGGATATCTAAAAACGATAGAATTACAACGCTTGGACGTGGTGGATCCGATACATCAGCAATTGCTATTGCTATCGCACTTTCGGCGGAAAGGTGTGATATTTATAAAGACGTCGATGGAGTTTATACTGCCGATCCGAAAATTTGCACTAAAGCAAAAAAAATTGACCACTTATCTCACGAGGAAATGCTTGAGCTTTCTTCGACAGGATCTAAGGTTTTACAAACTCGTGCAGTTGAGATTGCAATGAGGCATAATTTTGATATTTATGTTCGCTCAACTTTTAAACTGGATAACAAAGGGACGGTGATTTCAAGTAAGAATATAGCTAAAAGCAATACTATATGCGGAATTTCGCATACCTTAAAAGAAGTAATGTTTAGTATTACAGAAATTGAAAACTTTGTAGCTTTTTTTGATATTTTTCTTGAAAATCTTGAAAAGGAAAATATTGAAATTGACATGATAATAAATAATGAATATGAAAAAAATGGACTTGAGCTCGGCGATTTAACTTTTGCTGTTTTGGATTCAGAGGTTTTACGTCTTGAAAAAATTATTGCAAAAATGAAAGATTTGTTTAAATTTCAAACGACAGTTAATCGTGAGGTTGCAAAAATATCTATTATTGGTGCAAAAATAGATAGTGAAAAAGGTATTGCAGCTAAAATGTTTCATGTTGTTTCAAAACATTCAATTCAAACACTTGCAATTAGTACATCAAATATCAAGGTTTCAATTCTTGTTTCATCGATCTTTGCAGAGCTTGCAATACGAGTTATTCATGATGAGTTTTTTTGATTAAAACATGGAGAATATTTGTATAAAGGATATAATTTTAACAAAAAATCAATCAAG
>CANDYN010000050.1 GCA_947424985.1 Rickettsiales bacterium
TTTGAAATATTTGTAATACAAAATAGAGACATTATGAAGTATAGAAATAGCTGAGCTTTCTTCATAACTAAGATAAAACATTAATTGTGTTATTAATGGTTGATTTAATATGTCTGAATATTTGTTTATAAGCGGAACAGAAAATGTTATGCTGCAACTTATGATCAAAATTGCCAGGACACCCACCTTGACACAAATCATTAACATCACAAGTTTTGCAATCTTCGCTATATAGCCTTGGTTGTTCCCTAATTTTCTGATATGACGGAATTTTAAGTGCATCAATTAATGATATCTCCTTTAGATTCGCTACATCTTCAACGAGATATTTTTTTTCATCATAATTATCACAAAAATGAAAATTACCCTTTGAGTCTATTGTTGGATAATTTCCGCAATGTTTAGAATTGTGTGTACACAAAGAGCCTTGTTTGGCAAGTAGCTCTTTTGCTGCACTATCAAAAAACCTAAACTGCAAATTTGGATTGTTATGCTTCAGATAGGCATTTGTAATTCCTATAATGAATTTGGCATACATTTGATTATATTTTTCATGATCCCTGTCTTGCCATGACATTTGACTAAATTCGAAGTTTTTTATATTCAGTCTAGCAATTTCAGAAATTACATATTCAGGATTTTGCGTTAATAAAGGTTCTGAACAAACACTATTTACGCCAAAGGATATATTATTATCTTGCAACATGCGGATTGCTTTGACAACCTTCTTATATGAATTTGATCTTTGGTTGTTTTGTACATCTTCGACTATGTCAAATGATATACCAATTCCCATATTACTCTTCTTGAAGAAGTCGCACCATTTTTGATTAATTAAGGTTCCATTTGTTTGAATGGTATGCTGAATTCTATGTTTTGGTATATTATATCTTTCAATTAAAGAGTTTGTAATATGAGTTGCTTCTTGAAAGAATTCAAGTCCAGCAAGCATTGGCTCTCCCCCGTGCCAGCAAAGTTTTACAGAATATTGAGTTTGTTTTACATATTGTGCTATATCATAGAGTATTTTCATTTTCAAGTCATAATTCCAATGAATTGTTTTATAATGAGTTTTGTAATAACAATAAGAGCAATCTAAGTTACAAAAATCTCCGATGGGTCTGAGTAAAAAGGATGCAATTTTTGGTAGTGTAGTATTACATTTAGTCATATTTTTTTCAAATCACAAATTCTTTGCACTGTAACATTAAGTTGAGTTATCCCAATTCTGTTATCCGTAAAAAATGCTAAGCTTTGCATAACATATCTAAATGCACCGATTCCCCTTGTAACCTCTCCAAGAGTTATTGCGCCCAAAAAATATGGAGCCAACAAGAATATATAAGGAAAATAAGATTTTAAATGTCCAAAAATGTTCCGAAAACAAACCAAGAAAAAAGAATAATTATTTGACGCATTTGAAATATGTATTACGGGTTTTATATCTGGCAATATTCTTCCATCAATATCTTTCTTGGCTTGCTCGATCAACTCTCTTCTGAACTTACCAGACACATTATCTTTTGTGTTTACAATTTTCATTAAAGGCTTTGATAAAATTTTACTTATAAAATTGCCAAACACAGCATAGCAAATTGAACAAATGACGGCAAATTTTCCACCTATTGTGTAAAGAACAATAAGGAATGTAGGTAAAGAAATGACCATTTCAATAAAAAGCGTTGTAAGGTTCAAAAATGAAGCTGGAAAGTATGCAAGATTAGAGTCCATTCTTTGGCATGACATTTCACACTTATTGTCATCAAGCGATTCTTTGTTATAGTATAAATATAATTTTTCCCTAATAATTATCGACAATTTTTCTTCCAAATATCTTTTAATTGCTATAAAAATAGCAAAACTTGCAACAAATATAGACGCAGTTAGAATGGATGTCACGGATATATGATAATTTTTTTTCTGTAATGCATCAATTACTATTTGTGAAAACAGATTTAATCTATAATTAAAATAGACAACTATTAACGGCAATATTAAAATCAGGCAAAATAAGAACAGAAAACGATGACCGGATTTAAAAAACGGTTTTAATAAAACTAATGATCTAATGAAGATATTTCGCATTAGTTTTTATCTGAATAACAATCACTATGACAATCTGAATGATGCGAATCACCATATCCTCCTCCATCGCAATAACAAGAGTCCGTATAAGCAGACATGAGTTGATTTTTGCGATTAATTTCATTGAGAATTCTTTTGAAAATCTCAGATCCATAGTAGTGTTCATTAGTATTATTGGTTAGTCTTTGCATATCTGAAATTTGTAACATGATAAAAAAATATTTTGGTAATAGAAAAGCATTTTTTATAAAAAACAAGTTTTCTGAGATTTTCTAATTTGAGTTGATTCAATTTTATGATCTACAAAAAATGATAACCCTTTAAGTACATATTTAAATGCCACTATTGACTTTGTCGTATCGCCAAGAGATATGTCGTTTGATAAGTAAAGAAATATCAATATAAAATATGGAATATATCCTTTTAAGTTTTGAATAATATTTCTTATAATAAAAAGCATCATTTCCTGCTTATGAAAGATTATAGTATCATTTTTTAAATTACCTAAGAACATCTTTTTAGCGCCAAATATCTTTTTTTCTTCTATCTTCAGATTGTCAAATGTTTTATGCACGCCTTTTGAAAAGTAAAAGTCGATGCTTTGAGTAAGCAAAGAATATCCAAAAGTGGATAACAAAATATTCCAGCCTGCGACACAAAATAAGACATAGGAAAAAACGATAATTGATCCAATACTTTCAATAAATTTAATAACTAATTTAAAATATAAATTACAAAATATGTCAATGTCTTGCTTTTTACCTTCTAAATCATTTGCAAATTTGCCATACATATTAAATCTAACATCTATTGCAATTTTCTTAATCGTAAAATCTTTTAAATTAGATAAAATTGAAAATAAAACCCAAAGGATAATACAGAGCCATAAAAAATACATTATTGATGACAAATCCCTTGCAACCATACTATCAGTAAATTTACCACAAGCATAATTTGCTGTATAATTAAGGTATAGTATTAAACTGCAAATTATTAAAACTATTGCAGTATTGATTTTGTGACTCTGAAATAATTTAATTTTTCCAAGCATCATATTTATTTTGTCAAAAAATATAATAAGCATAGCAATAAAAACACAAAAAGCAATGTTAGTTAATTTTGCAATACAATAATCACCCCATCAACCTAATCATTTCCAAGTATTTTTCAATTTTAGATTCATCTTCTTTTGAAAGAAATTGAGATATTTCTTTCATCATTCTTGCCTTCTTTGTTGTAATATTATTTGAAATCGGATAGTCAAATATGTCTCGTAGTTCAATTTCAAGCGTATTGCAAATATCAATTAAAGTTTCAATTACTTTCAAAAGCCAAACCTCGTTCAACATTAGAAACTGTGTCTTTAGATTTATTAATTCTATGCGCCATTTCCTCCTGCGTCAGATGTTTTTGTTTTCTAAAAAGTTGAATTCTTAAGCTGACTTAATTTATGGTCTTGAAGGTGGTCAACTTACAAGAAGAGGACGAAGATGTAAGCCGAAGAGACAGAGGCAATATATGACGAGGCATTAAATAAAAATCTTCCACAGAGTCAAGAAGGATATCGTAAAGTATTACGCGAAATGTTTGAAGTGAACGCGGTGACAGGCAAATTCTGCAAACGAACGAGGAGGCGTTGCATCTGTATTATATGAATACAAGGGCGCGAAAAGAGAAAAAGAATGGCAACAAAGCAGCGGTGAAACTGGTGAAGTTTCAGGGGTGATAATGAATCCGAATTTTAGACCAAAAAAGCATTTCAAAAAATGAGATAAAAGACGAAACAATATTACTAACTTCCGAAGAAATGTTTGCTGACGATCCCTATAGATTAGAAATGTAGTATCACGAACAAAAAATAGCAAAAGAAACGCCCCAGCAAGGCAAGGGATGACGCAATAGCCGAGCAGGAAAGAATAATGCGTAAAATAGAAGAAGATGTAATGCTAAAGAGGAAAATTAAGCTATTTTATGACAGCCAGTTGAAAAGTATCCTAAAAATAACGGACAGGCATTATAAAAACTACGCAAAATCTGTATTGTTAATTTATTAAAAAATATTATGTCAAATAACACAAAAAAGTCCGCAGGAGCATTAAATTCTGCACAGCTTAACGGTCTAATTCTTGAATATGAACTAATGTTTGAGTTGGCGTTAAGTAAACGGCGTTCACAAAGTATTTCTGAAAATGTCAAACGATCTGTTCAAGCGAAACTTAAAAAAAGAGAGTGCATAGGCAAAATGCCTTTTGGATATAAAACTGTTTATTCCTCTAGGGGTCAAAAGGCTCGACTCTTAGATGCAAAAGAAGGAACAATTGTAACTGACATGTTTGAAACTTACGCAAATGGTCAGGAGTCAATTTCATCTTTGTCGGCAAAATTCGGTATTTCACGGAATGTTGTTTAAAATATTCAAAAAAACCCATTCCATTACGACCAAATATACGTAAAAAAATACGACAAATATTACAAACATAAATACGAGACGATTATTGATATATCTTTATTCAAAAAATGTCAGAGCATCACGGAAGGCAGAAACGGTCAAGGTAAAAAGCAGCTAGTTCAGACAAGCAAAAAAGAATTTATCTTCAGAAGTTTATTAACATGTGCAGTTACGGGCAAAAGAGTTTCGCCATATACAGCAACTAACAGGCACGGTCAAGAATATAATTATCTTGCAACTTGGGATCCAAAAGATGAAGCAAGAAAACATAAAATATCAGTTCCCGAAGGCATTGTAATTGATCAAATTAAAGACATTTTTAAATCAATGGAGGTTCCCGAGAAACTGTTAAAAGAAATTACAAATCATTTACAGAAATCCAACGAGATAGAACAGGAAATTCATAAAATAGAGATGGAAAGGCTTGATAAAAGAGCAAGGGAAATAGATTCCGAGGAAAACGAGCTAATAAAGATGCGAATGAAAGGAAGAATTAGCGACGAGAAATTTGATAAAAATAGTAAGGAGCTAGAAGATAGTAGAATAAAGATCAGTTTAGAAAAGGAAAAATACCAAAATGCGGATAAAACCTTTAAGAATGCCACTATTACGGCGTTTCAACTGCTTTCAAAAGCTTACGAATTATTCGAGGGTTCGACTACAAAGTGCGACGAAGTCAAAATCGAACAAAAACGTCGTCTTATCAATTTTGTATTTTTGACTGCACTTTGCTCCGTCGAACTTCGTTTGAACCTCAGATTAAACGGCGAACCATCGGTCGACGTAGTCAAAAGCTAGAGTATACCTTACGTTCTCCATTTAATTTAGTAGTAAATCTGGATAGTCATCCATCGTGGCGGTGGACTATTGCCATAGGCAACATAGCTCTTTCTAATTGGTTGTTTTTATAAGTGAATTCCCTAATAATATGGGTAAATACAGGGAAATTTTAAAAATCGGATAATTTATGATACTTTTACAAAGTCTTGTTAAAGACCTGCTATTAAAAACAGTTCAAAATTCCCTAAAAAAGTAACAGGGAAATTTATATTCCGTAAAAAGATTTTACATTCTTTTTTAAGATACCTTTGGTAGAATGTAAGACATCTTTTGTTTTCAAAGATTCTATTTTTTGATCTGTTTTTTCTAACAATTCTTTTGCCTTTGGATTTTTTTGAGCGGCAACTTCATAAATTGCTTTTTTCGCTTGCAACCTGTTCATTTCAATAGTTTTTTCTATTAAAGGCTTCCATTGCCTTGGTTTTACATACTCATCAACTAAATTGCCTTCTCTTTTTACTAATTCGTTTATTTTTATACTATCATCAGGATTTATAATATTTGCTTTTTCTCCTTCATATTGATAAGCATTTTTAGTATATCCAGAATATAAATTATTTAGAAAGCGAGAGGATTTGACTGGCTCTCCTTTTGTGGGTGATGTATCAAAATATAAACCAGATGCATTATCAACAAAGGTCACCTCTTTATATTCATTATTATCACCAATCGACATTGGGAATTGTCCTCCATTAAATGGAATATGCTGTTTTTCTAAATATTTCCAATTATTTCCTTGTTTTGGTTTTTTATAAACATCCTGATTTAATCTTTTATCAAATGCATCCTTCCATGTTAGCTCTCCACTAATAACCATATCTAAAATCATTTGTGAGTGAATTAGCGCCCTTGGATTTCTTCTTGCTTCAGTACCAAAAATTAGATTTGCAATATCTGTTAAAAGTATTTTGTCTGCTTTGGTTATCTTTCTTTGATTAAAAGATATATTAGCAATATCCTTAGATTGTATAACCATTTTTATTATTTTTGCCACATTTATATCATCTGTATGATATTCTGCTTTAAATTTCTCAATGTCACTTGCAATCTTCTCATAACTTTCTAAATTTTTGATTATATCAGATCTAGCAAAGTTAGCAGTAATCTGTTGCTCTTCAAGAGATTGAATTCCTTTTGTATTAAATTCCCATCCTCTAAAATAAGATAATCCATCAAATTTTCTATCTTGTCTACTTGCAGTTTCTGACTGAATATTTGCAACTTCTCTTTTTCTATCTTCGTTTGATAATCTGTAGTTTGCAAGATATTCCGAAGGGTTAAAGCTTTGAAAAGAAAAAATCTGTTGCAAGGATTGTTGTTCTGGTTGAAGATGAGATTGAATTTTGGATTGCATTTCAAGTGCAAGAGTGTATTTTAATAGATCGTTTTTTGTTAAGTCATAATTATCTTTAATGTACTTTTCGTCATAATTCTTTAAGAATGACAACAAAAGTGCTTTATATTTGATAGTATCTTGTGTACAATTATCAAAAGCATTGGCAATATTTGTATTAGCATTTGTTTTTAAAATCTCCAGAACAAACTGTTTTATATTTTTTCCGTGTAATGTACTTATATTATTTCCATAACATTTACCACTTGGTGATATATTCGCTTTTACCAATTCATTTAAAAACTCCGCCAAAATAAGGTTATCTATTTTTCTAAAAAGTGGCTGATTAAAATTAAAACCTATTTCATCTGCCTGTTTTTCTAGTAACTGTTTATAATTGTGCTCTTCTTCATTTTTAATAATTTTGTGTTTCTTTAATTCTTCGATAATCTCATTGACAGAGATTTGCTTCCACAACTGAAGATTGCCTTCATCTATTTTCACATTATCAATTTCCTTTTTGACCTTATCTTGATATTTTGCCTCAACTTCTTGCGAATAAAGCAAAGTCTCTAGTGCTACTTTATGAGAAAGAAAGGAATTCTTCCATTTCCTTATGTCATTTGATGTTGTTGGCTTGATATAATTTGGTAATTTATCCAGGACTTGAGATTTTAATTTCTTAAAAGAATCACTATCAAAGCTTTGATTTAAATCATTTTGTTTACTTTCTTCCATTGTAACAATTCAAATAACTTAGATGTAACACGTTTAGTGTAACGTATATACTCCATAATGTCAACTAAATTCTACTTCCAGATTTTAGCATCAACCTCATCTTTGCCAATTTTCACCTCCCTAACTTCAATCTTCCCATCCTGATAAACAACAAACGTTTTGGTATCATTACTCCCAAATTCAGGAATCATAATCTCAAGTTTATCGCCTTCAACTTTATCACTAAACAAATCTGAACACGTTCCAAATTCTGAAGATGTAGTAATTTCTTTATTCTGATTTACAGATATAATCTGAAACATCCCAGAACATGCAGAACCTCCAGTATTCTTAAAGATCAAATACACATCACTCAATCCAGTATTATAAAACTTCTCCAATGAAATTGATTGGCAGTCATTGTTTTTGTTGATAACAATCTTGTCATTAAGCTTTACCGAATACTTCCCAGCACCTGAATCATATAAAACCTCAAGCTTTCCATA
>CANDYN010000051.1 GCA_947424985.1 Rickettsiales bacterium
TAATATTAATAATGACAGTTGAACCTGGGTTTTCAGGGCAAGGTTTTATGCATAGCCAGTTAGAGAAAATAAAACAAGCACGCAATTTAATTTACAAATCAAAACGGGAAATTTTTCTTGAAGTTGATGGTGGAATTAATGATAAAACCTGTTCACTCGTGAAAGATGCTGGTGCTAATGTTTTGGTTAGCGGGAGTTATATTTTTGAATCAAAAGATGGGCTTGAAATGAAAGATAGGATTGATCTACTCAAAACATTAACAGTATAAGAAGAGCTACAAATAAATAGTAAAATGGAATTCAAGAAGCTAATAATGGTTGCGGAAGGTGGATTTGAACCACCGACCTTTAGGTTATGAGCCTAACGAGCTACCGGGCTGCTCTATTCCGCAAAGAAAGATGTAGTATGTTTTTTAATAGTCAAGTTTATTTTTTATAAAAACTTTTAATAAGCTTTGTCCAATAATAAACAAAATATACTAAGTTTTATTTTAATCTTTTTTTGAAAATACTTGACTTATAAATACTTAAATTATAATTAGACTTTAATGAAAGCTAAAAGTAAATGATCAATGGCATAAAACAATACATGCGTAAACACAAATTCCCTTTATTGTGCATCTTTTACCTCTCTGTTCTTTTTACTGCATGTGCTTGCAGCGTAACAATGAAATATGCGGCAATTGGAAATCACATGTCAGCCTTTCAGTCAATTTTTGTAAAAACAACAGCATTAGCCCTGATACTTACACCATTTTACATCAAAAAAATATTTTCAATTAGAAAAAGGGATTTACAGATGCTATTGATAACAATCATTTGTGCGATGTTTGATGTGTATATTGTAACTTTTTCTTGGGTTAATTTGCCTGTGAACAATGCAACAATTCTTAGCTTTTTTCATCCGTTTATCATGACTTTTCTTGCATGGATAATTTTATCTGAAAAAATATCAAAACGTTATATAGTTTCAATGATTATTGGCTTTTGCGGTGTTGCGTTGTCAATTAATTGGACTGGAAGTAACGGAAACGAAGGGAGTTTGTCTTGGTATGGAATGTTATTCTCAAACCTATTTATATCCGGAATTGGATTGATAAGCATGAAAAAATTATCAAAATTTTACCCAAGCTCTTTTATAGTTTATATCAGAACACTTGCAATATGTATTTGTTCAATTTTCACGCTTGATGCAATTCCAAGTTTGGATCGAAATTCCCTACCATTAATGTCTATATTAATATTTGGATATTTATATGAAAGAATTTCAGTTGCAAAAATTTATTCAATTATAGACGTATCAAAAATACAGCCATTAAAGTTTATGAATATCGTTTTTGCATCAATACTTGGATATCTTGTCTTAGATGAAAAAGTAACGCAAAATCAGGTTTATTCGGTTTGCTTAATAATGATAGCCATGTATATTGCATACAGTAAAAAAAGTCGCAAACTATCTAATCATTCTCAGTTTTAGTTGTAGCAAAAACCGGTATTGCAAATAATGGATTAATCATTATCAAGCCACCCGCGACAATGAAATTACTTCTATCACCTGACATCTTCAAAGACTTCGCATCAAGCTCGGCAAATTTGCCTTTTAGGTTATACGAAATAACACCATATCCACCATCTTTACTTCCAAGAGTTAAGATTTTATTTAAAAATGGAATTTCTTCCGCTGTTAAGATTTTATTAAATTTATAAGCCGTATCTATTTTACCGCTAATATTTATATATTGTTTTGTAAAATCTATATAACCAAGACTTGTGATTCTTGAAATTAGGCTTTTCATGTAAAAATCATCAATGGTTAAAATGCTCGAATTTTCAGATAAAAACCACTTACTGTCAAGAGACATTTTTGAATATAAAAGTGAATTATTTAACGTTGAAAAACCGGGAATTACGGGCTTTAAGACGTTCATCAGAAGCGTATTTTGATTTGGCAATTTAATCGCAGATTCTCCCGTTCTTACTCTAATTTGAGATACTCCATCAAGCAAAAGCAAGCTACCGCTGATATCTGTTATTTTCATTTGATCCTTTGCATCGAGTATTCCGTCAAAAATATTCTTCAAACCCTGAGATTTGATCGCAAAATTTTCACCTTTTTTGTCAAGTTCACTAATTGTAAAAATATCGCTATCCTTGCCTCCCGTGGCCTTAAGATATAAATCTATATTCTTTATTCTATAGTCATCAAGCTTTGCTTTTAGATTAAGTTCATCAAGTTTTACCTCATTTCTCATTAAAATGTCAGATATATCAATATCCACATCCCATTCTTTAATTTTATTTTCCTCATTTGCACTCTTATTTTCCGAAAATTTAAAGCTACTATCAAGTAAGTGTCCCAAATTAATCCCACGAGTTTGAAGATTTAAAAGCAGCTCTTTGCTTTTTGTAAACATCTCAAGATTTAATTTTAAAAATTCACCAACTTCAATACCAGCCTCAGCTTTAATACTAAATCCATCCTGTGAAGATTTGATTTTTGAAGTGAAAATATTTTGTTTTGCTTTGTTTTTGATTTCGGTAAAAATTATCATCAAGCTATCTTTTAACGATATTTTTGTTGAAATATTTGAAATATTGCCCGGAGTTTTAAAAAGATGCGAAGGTATTGGATTTACAAACCCAAGATCAATATCTATATCGGAATTACGCTTTTTATTTATTGAAAAATTTACAACATCACCCTCCTCTGATTCGATAAATTGTATATTCTTTGAATCAAAATTTCCATTTGCAGAAATTAACATATTAGAGAAGATATCATCTGACGATAAGTTAATCGAAGTTTTTGCGAACTTTACAAGAAATCTTGTATCGCTTTCCTCACTTAGCTCGCTCTTCCCGGTAATATCCGTAAAAATTCCACTACATAACGAATCAAGCTCTTTGTTTCCGGCAAAAAGAGATTTTAGAAATGCAAAAGTTAAAATATTAGCTTTTTCCGTTTTTAAGTCAAGCGTTATATTGTTAGTATCTTCATACAAAACAACCAGTTCCGGACTTGATATTTTTATATTTCCGTCTTTTGCAAAAGCATTCTTGCTTTGAACAATAACACGTTTATTATTTATTGACACTGTGGAATTTTCAAGCACAAAACCCGATACTGAACCATAAAGATTTTCAATCCCTGTCTCGTTAAGTTTTACGATAATATTCCAATCAGACCCGGTATTAAAAATCATCTCAGCTGAAATTCCACTTGCCCAAAGTTTTGACCTTGATAAAAAATCTTTTACGTCTTTAAGTAGCATATTCGGCCAGATTTTCTCTATATTTTCCCATTTTAAATTATCAACTTTTAATGAAATATCACCCTTGATATCGTTTTTCAGAAAAGTTAAAAGCTCTGGTGTTTTATTTTTTACTTGAAAATCCTCAATATCGATAATTAAATCTAAAATAGACAGTGTGACCGTGTCAAACTTCGATTTTAACAAAATCTTATCAACCCTGAAAAATTCTTTATCAAATAAAATCTTTGATTTTTCAGACAAAAACCTAAAGCGATCGATGAATATCAATCCGTCAAGATATAAATCAAACTCAAGATCGAAAGAATCAAGGACGGGAATAAACTTAAACATACTATCCATTTGCTCAAGATCAGCTTTCATCGTGGTTAAGTTTTTTCCCGAAATTGTCGTAAAACAACCAATCAACTTATGCGTTAATTTTAAATCACATTTTAAATTAATATCAAGCTCAGCCTTATTAAGCTGTGCTTTAATGTCAATTTCTGAGTATAACCTCGTCAAAGCAAATTTTTGAGGCTTTATTACAAATTTTTTTAGTAAAATTGGAATATTTTTTTGTCCGTGAAAGATTAAATTAAGCTCTGCATTTTCAATATTAATACCTTTTTTTAATAAAGTTCTAACATATTTTGGAGAATGTGTAATTATTTGTTTTATTGCTTTAATCTCATTCAAATAGTTAATTTCAATTTCATTCTTAATCTCAGAAGCGTCTTTAGCAGGCTCTTTTGTTGGATCAAAAAGGACATCAAGCTTTAAACTTTCAAGAGAGGTAAGTCCAACAGGGGCTTGAAATTTTAATATCTCAAGCGGTGATATATATACATCTATTTTTTTTATAAATAATTTAAATTCCTTCTGTTGATTCGATTTTAAAACAAAATTTTCAATTGTAATATACATAAAATCTCCGGTTTGATTAATACCCGATATATCAAAAGAAATTAAGTTTTTATCGATAAATTTATAAACAATATTTTTTATTATCTCGTTTTGCTTTTGATTGGTTTGCGCAGAAAAATACTCATAAAAACCGATAAATAAAATATAAAGCAACGACAAAGATATAACCGTAAATTTTATAAAATATTTTATAATTTTTCTTACTTTCTTTTTTTTAAAAAACATATTGCATATAATATATATTTATTTAATATTATACGTATAGCTTCTAAACTGAATGAGCGAAGAAAGAACAAGGATATCGAATATATTAACTCCAATATCTTTTGTATTGTCACTTGTTGCAATGATTTTGGTTATTTTGGAATCCAGCAATTTTACAAAAAAAAATATACAAGAAGAAACTCAGGATAAAAATAATTTAGTCTCTAATAAAAGTCAAGATAATATCAAAAACGAATCAATAACCGAGGACGATATCAACTCAGTTATCGAAAATTCCGATACCTCTATTCAAAAAACTACAGTAACGCTTAGTGAAAAAAATGAAACCAGAGAAGACATGAAAGATCTCATTAAAGATCTTGAAATGGTTTATTCCGATGGCAAAAAAAGTAATACTGTTGACATAAAACCCAAGACTACAAATGAAAAAATATCAAAGAGCGATTTTCATCAAATACTATTAAAATCATTCGAAGACAAAGATGATGCGATTTTAGAACTAAATAGACTTCGTTTACAACATAAAGATTTGACATCGAAAATCGAAACATCCGTTAAACCATTCAAGAAAAACGATGAAAAGCTTTTTGGAATTTTTGGGAAAATAAAAGGTGATATAAAACTTGCGGAAAGTTACTGTGAAAAATTTGAATCAAGGGGAACTCCGTGTGTGATTGTATGAAAGAAAAAACAAGATACTCCAATGGATTTGATTTGATTTCAGAGATTTTCAATCTCTCGATTTTGGCAATCAAACATGATTGTTTTATAATCCCGGAAGATTTAGCCAAAAATGATAAAATTAAAACAAAAGTATTTCATGAAAACAAAGCTATGAAATATTTAAAAAAATATGATGAAAGCATTGCGATTAATTCACATCAAAGTGAAAATTATTTAGATAGCGTAAAAAAACATCAAAGCAATATTGATTTATATAAAAAATATCTACTCTCAAGCGGACTTTCATTTCATGAGCTTTTTGCAAAATGCTTCAAGCTTGATAAGGAATCATTTAATGTAAAAATAACTCCGAACAATGATGTTAAAATTGAAATTTTATCAGAATTTGGCGATGATTTTCTCATAAAAAATAAAGTAAAAATAGAAAAAAAGCTTTCAAAGTTAAACCAAGATTTTGAAAAAAAGAAAATCACTGCAATAAAAAAACAAAATGAAATACTTGAAAAATCTATGAAAAATTACGAAATATCCTTTGAAAAGGAGATAAAAATTGCAAAAAAGCTTGAAAAATCAATCCAGAAAGAAAATTTTATATTATAAACAATGGAGCGAAATGAGATTTTAAACCAAGAAACTTCGGAAAGAGACGATATAATTGAACTCCGCCCCTCGTTTTTAAAAGATTTTATCGGACAATCGGCGCTCAAGGAAAATCTTTCAATTTTTATACACGCAAGTAAAGTGCGACAAAAAGCAATTGATCATATACTTTTTTATGGACCACCCGGGCTTGGAAAAACAACACTTTCAAATATAATTTCAAAAGAAATGGGCGTTGGATTTCGAATGATAACTGGCCCTATGCTTACAAAAACTGGAGATCTGGCAGCAATTTTAACCAATTTACAAAAAAACGATGTCCTTTTTATTGATGAAATTCATAGATTAAATCCGTTAATTGAAGAGGTTTTATACTCTGCAATGGAAGATTTTAGAATAGACGTAATAATCGGCGAAGGACCGGCAGCGAGAGTAATAAAAATTGATTTGCAACCCTTCACTTTGATCGGTGCAACAACAAAACTTGGATCGATATCGTCCCCACTTCGTACAAGATTTGGAATACCAATGCAGCTTAATTTTTATACACTTGATGAACTTTGTGGAATAATACAAAGAGATGCAAAATTAATTGGCTGTGAAATTGATGATTTAGGTGGAAAATCAATTGCAATGCGTTCTCGCGGAACTCCAAGAATTGCAATTAGAATGTTAAAACGTGTTTGTGACATAGCAATTTACGAAAAAGTTACAAATATTGATGAAGAATTTGCAAATTTTGCTCTTGATAAGCTGGGAGTTGATAAATTTGGACTTGATGAAATGGATAGAAGGTATTTACGTTTTATAATTGATAATTACGCCTGTGGACCGGTTGGAATCGAAACTATCTCGTCCGGAATAAGCGACGACGTAACAAGCATTTCGGATACAATCGAACCGTACCTAATAAGACACGGCTTTATCGAAAAAACATCTCGTGGAAGAATTGTTCTTGATAAAGCAGTTCTGCATCTTAGTTTATAATATTACAGTATAAATTTTGAATATTGCATCTTTTTCTCAAGCTCGGCACCAAGACGAGACAATACAAACTTTTCATCTATGTCAATCTTCTCAGGCTTTTTTGAAGATTTAGGATGCTCGTAAAGTATCTCTTCAAGCACCTTTTCAATTACCGTATGCAATCTTCTTGCTCCAATATTATCGTTTGCTTGATTCAATTCAAACGTAATTTCAGCAATTTTTAAAAGCGCATCATCTGTAAATTTAATTTCAAGATTATCAACTTCCATCATTTTAACATACTGAATTATCAAATTATTTTGAGTTGAGGTCAAAATTTTATAAAAATCTTTATCGGTTAAATTCTTAAGATTTGCCCTGATCGGAAAACGCCCTTGAAGCTCGGGAAGTAAATCAGACGGTTTATTTTGATAAAACGCACCACAACCAATAAAAAGTATATGTCGCGTTTCAACATATCCATGTTTTGTTTGGATTGAAGCCCCCTCGATGAGTGGCAACAAATCTCTCTGAACTCCCTCACGAGAAATATCGCCCCTTCCACCAGATTCTTTCCCACTTATTACCTTATCAATTTCATCAATAAAAACAACACCGCTTTCTTCAACATTTTTTAGCGTTTTTTTTATCAATGCCTTTTCATCAACCATGTCATCTGCATATTCACGAGTTAAAAGCGAAATTGCTTCTTTAACTGTTTTTTTAACCTTAACCGGTTTTTCACTACGAAATAAATCTGAAACAGACATGATACTCATGTGCATTCCCATTGGCGCACTAGGAAGATCAAGATCTTGCATAGAAGTATTTTGCTCATCTTTTACTTCAATTTCTATTATATTTGTATCAAACTTACCGCTTTCAAAATCTTTTCTTACTTCACTTTTCAAGATCGTATCATCCTTTGCATATTTTTTATAGAGTATTTTTAAAATTGCGGCCTTTACCCTCGCTTGAACTTCTATTTCACATTTTTTCCTTTCTTCATTCTTAGATTTTGCAACAGCTTTATCCGTTAAATCTCGTATAATACTCTCAACGTCTTTACCGACGTAACCAACTTCTGTAAAGCGAGTTGCCTCAACTTTTATAAATGGTGCATTGCAAATTTGCGATGCGCGACGAACAATCTCAGTTTTACCAACACCGGTTGAACCTATTAATAAAACGTTTTTTGGAACTATATCTTCTTTTAATTGCTCATCATCAAGCATTAATCTTCTATATCTATTACGAAATGC
>CANDYN010000052.1 GCA_947424985.1 Rickettsiales bacterium
TTAACAGCATTGAATCCAAATCATATCGTTGCGTATTATAGCTACCATCTTTCAATACTTCAATTTTAAGCAGATCATGGACGTTTATAAAGTTTGCCCTGCAATTTTTTGAAACAGCATGCGATACATACTCAGTTCGAAGTTTTCTGTATTCCGAATCTTTAAAATCAGACTCTGGAAATATTGCTTTAATTGCATTTTCAAATAGTACAAAAGTTTCAGAAACAGCTATTAATTTGATTCTTTTTTGCTTACAATACTTACAATCTTTATTATATTCAGTCCAAGCCTCTATACAGTCTTCAATTACATACCTTAAACAGTTCATTTCATCAAAAGTCAAATGCGAAACGCTATTAAACCATTTTTCATAACACCAATTTTCCCTCAACTCCCCCATCAATTATTTTAACATTCCAATTTGAACACCAATGGAATTAGCTTCCATTACACAACCACAACATCATCTCCAACCGAATCAAAGCCATCCCCACTAATCTTAATATCAAACTCTCCAGTATTAATCACACCATCACCATTAGCATCATAATACAAATGCTTAAATCCATCTTCCCCTGTGGTAATTTTCAGCTTTGATATATCCGCTATAAAGCTTGAAGAAAGCTCGATCTTGTCACCTTGCTCAAAATGAGAAATTGTATCAATACCTCCGGTACTATTTGAATCCGATGCAAGTGTATATCTAAATGTATCGTTTCCTGGTCCACCAGTTAACCTATCTGCACCAGCTCCACCAATTAAAATATCATTTCCTGATCCGCCCCATATAACGTCGTTTCCAGCGTCCCCATATAGCTCAACGCCATTTCCAAGTGAATATTTCGTGGACGAAAGATCAATAATGTCATTTCCAGCTCCACCATGTATGGACTTCAAATTTCTAAACATTTGCGTTCCACCAAGAGTGTTTTGGGAAATATTATCTTCAAGGGCAAAAACATTATTTTTTCCATCAAGAGTGACATTTGCACCAGCTTCACTTCCATCAATATAACCCTTAAAAACCGTATAAGTTGAATCAAGTTTTATTTTTTCACCCGTGTAAGCGTTTCTAACGATTGCATTTTTTGAAATTTTATCCCAAGTAATGTCACTTGAATTTTCTTTCATTGTTTTTACCTCTAAAGCTACAACAGAAGTTGTATCATTCAAGAAAGCTTTTCCGGTATCGTTTGCGCTTCCATAAACTACTTCGTTGGCAGTCGCTATGCTCACAATTTTCTGATTAACAAGTGTCAGATCAGCTTCTGAGATATTACTTTTATCAAGTGCATCTTTTTCAAGGGCAGCGCGTGCAATACTTACAACCCGATATTTATGCTCAAACTCAAAAGGGTTAACGTTAGTATGTTCCGTGCCTGCTTTTAATTGTATATCAAGGGTTTTTGGGGTAAGCATAGAACCAACACTGCTTTTCAATACAAATTTAATTGTATACTCTCCAGCCGTTTGAGACGAAGTGATGGAGATATCAAAATTTGCATCATTAAAAGTAAGCTGAGAAGAATCATAATATCGTGTTCCAACCTGAATATAATCACTAGATAATTTTGTATCAGATACAATCTCACTATGATCTTTTAAAGTAAATTCAAATTTATATTCACTACCAATCGTTGCATTCAAGCCAGCTGTATTTGTACCCTTTAAAGCTATAGACGAATTTATCAAAGTTGTATCACCTTCTTCAGTATATATCAAGCTATTCTCAATCAAAGTTTGAAGATTTGCAATCTCCGTATCCGACTCAGTTGTTATGATAAATTTATAATTTTTCGTAACTCCGTTTTCAGTTTTTGAAAAAGAAATGGTTATCGAATATGAATATTGTTTATAATAATCTTTAATTGCAGAACCAGCATCGTCCGAGTGATTATTAAAGCTAACTTTTTCAATTATCGGCTTTGTAATTCCTCCAAATTCACTTAAATCAAACTTATCTCCAAGTGTACCACCCAATTCAACGTGATTTACTATTACATCAATATTTTTCAATACTGAATCGTATGCTGCCATTTCATCATTGAAAACATACTTTGTTCCAACTAATTGACTTTTATCTTCGATAATTGTTTTTCCTTTACCAAAGTCAACCTCGGTTGTTTTATCGTCCGATGTAATATAATTTTGACCAGTTGAAAGAGATGCATCGATTTTAAAAGTATCGCTACTGCTACCTTGAGTTTTAAAAATAAAATCACTTGCGTCAAGAGTTCCAAGAATGGTTTTATCGGCCACCGATACTAAAAAACCAACATTTATACCGTCTTTGGCATTAAGCAAGACATCTCCAGAAGTTATATATAATAATTGCAATGGCTGATTTGATGGTACAGAAGGATCGTTTGTAAACTTTACGTTGACAACCGTTCCAGACTCAGTCCACCATCTATAAACCAATTTTCCCAAAAAAGCAGCTTGATCTACAATATTAAGAGCGGAAACATCGAGTTTTTGGCCAGCTGAAGCCGATACACTTTTGAGTGGATCATAAACTGTTTCAATAGTAATGTTTGAGGATTGCAATTCTACATCAGAGCTTGATACCTCATAATTATCATCACCGGAAATAATTAAAGTTTTTCCATTTGCACTTTTATATGTTAGATCGTAATTTACAACACCAGAGCTAGAATCAGCCGTTTTTGAAGCTTCTACTACGGTTGAAAAGTCAATTGTTTTACTTATTTCAGCTTTATGGGCATACCCAAGAGAAAAAGTTCCACCTGTATCTTCAACGCCCCATTCCTCACGTAATTCTTCGTAATCAGCGTCACCTTTTGCCGGCAAATTTATATCAAGCGCCGACATTACAGCTCCATAATGAAAGAAAGTTGGATACTTTAGATCACCAGCATTAAACGGTATATTTGTAACTTCAAAATGACCATTTACGTATTTTATCATAGCGGACTCAGTGGATTCTGGTGACTGATAAGATACCCCTGGATTATTAAAAGCCTTTATAAAAACATCAATAAGGCGAGATGTTCCATAAAACCCACCAACATATCCGTGTCCAACTAAAAATCCGGCATTAAAAGTAGCATAAAATTGCTCTCCAGCACCAACTCCATAGGCGTTATTTGGCGCAATCATTCTAATTTCTTTACCAAATAAAAGATCTTCCACTTCAGACCAACTTTTTCCCTCATGAGTTTTTGCAATAACATCTACATAGTTATCAAATATAAATTGCTTAGCAGCCAAAACTTGCGCCTGTTCTACCATGTCCGCAAGACCGGCTTGTGCAATTCTCGGCGAACCTCCAAGGGCAGTCGGACCCTTTGATCCATCATAAACTGCCCCAGCTCTATATAAATTCATCTGTTGCACTTTAAAGTCATCAATATGCAAACCTATAAATGGATTATCTGTATCAGACCAATTTACGTCATCCGCAAGTGCTGGCAAGTCTGCAAAAACACTTCCTGCATATTTATTAATTGATACAATACTACCACCCGAGTCAACTTTAATACCGAGCTTTTCCAAAAAACTCTTTGAAAATGATATTTCACGTTTATGTATATTATTATCATAATCATCCGCATACACATCATCTCCATCAATTGTAGGATCGCTCCAAATTGCAAACTTATTGTGCAGATTTTTAAAGCTATTTTGCCATGCCCCAGGTGTCCATCTTCCATCTTCAGGCATGGCATTAAGTCCATCTGTACCACTTGTCTTTGTATCGTCATAGACCAATTCTTCCAATGGAAAGCCGTCTTTAACAAGTCCACCTACAATCCTACCCCTCGTTTCACCCGAAAAAGTTTCAATCGACCTAATTCTATCTAAAAGTTCGTCAATTTGGTTTGAATTTTGAATTGGCATGGTTTATAAAAAAATTTTAAAACTTAACAAAAATAACACATTTACCCAAACAAGTCAAGAAAAATAATACCCAAGATTGATATTAAAATTATTTGCAACGAGCATATAATTAAAAATATTTCCACTTCCTTGTGAATATGATAAATTATCTATTTTTTTATGAGTATATTCAAGACCGACTGAGTATTGATTAATTTTATAATTTGCACCAAAGCCAAATAGCTGTGCAATTTTTGAATAATTTTGCCCTGAATTTCCTTCACTAATTGCTACAAATTTAAATCTATTGACGCTCGCGCCCAAAAATCCATACATACTAAATATGTTGTCATATTGATATCCAAGTTTTAAACGCACACCAGCTTCGTTATTAAATTCGATATAGTTTTGAGAAAATGCTGTCAAGAGTTTTGTTTTTTCGTTATACACATATTGACTGAAAAACATTTCAGGGGAGGTAAAAAATCCACTCTTATGTTTAATTTGAAAACCTCCAGCTAAGTCTATTGAATATGCCTTTGCTGAGTCATTGCTTACAACCCTAGTATTTGTCGCTTCATCGATAACTACATATCCCATTGGTTTTATTGTGATAGAATGGATTGTGCTTCCAACTAAAAAATATGGTGACATTGTAAATAACGGTTCTTTCTTAAATTTTTGACTATGTTTTTTAAAATTTACATCGAACTTTGAAATACTTGGTTCATGATGAGTAACCTTACTCGGCTCTTGCGACTTTTTTGCTTGCTTTATCTCGGGCTTTGCTTGTCTGTTTTTATTAACTGTTTTTTGCGTGGAACAAGATTGTAAAAATATTGCTAACATAATGATCAATATAGCCTTTCCCATGTCTACAAAAGATAATTTGTCATTTTATAATAAAGCATAACCCTGTCACACTTCGCATTAATTAACTTTATTTTTATATCTAGTAAATTTCGCTTTACCGAGAGCAGGGAGTAATACGACCCCCTTTGAGAGTTATACTTTATCTGCTCTTTTTCCAAAGCGCTTTCAAGACTTTTTATTGAATATTCATATTGCCTTACCGTTTCAAGTGAAGCTTCGAATTCACCATACGCAAGAGAAGCATCTTTTAGGGTAGTTTGATATTCTATCTCAGAATTAAGAAACGCAAGTCGAACTTCTTTTGTTTGCCTTGCTAAATCTGCGATTTTCCGACCACCATCAAAAATTGGAATACTAACCTCAGCACGAAGAATTTCTTGATTTAAATCCGGGTAGCTCGGTAAATACCAAAGATTCTTAAACCTATTTTTTGAATATCCAACTTTTACGTCGGGAAGTAAGTCCATTGATTTTGCAGCAAGGCCATATTTTGCTTTTAAAAGTTGCTCTTTTGAACCTAAATATTTTGAATTATTTTCAGCAACAGCATCGATAAAACTTGAAAGATTTTTATACGGTGAAACGAGGTTTGCGTTCACTTCCAAATCCTGAGACTGCTCACCAATAATTAGTTTGTAATACTCTCGCCACACATTAAGTCCGCTCTCGATTTTAATTTTATCACCACTAACCTTTGCAACGTCCGAAGCAATTTGCGAAAATTCATATCCACCGACCCGATCATATTCGAATTTTGACTTCATCGATTCCATTTGAGATTTTGTAACTTTTTCCATTTCATTAATCAAAGGCATAGTCTTTGTATGCTTATAAAGCTCCAAAAAGGTCATTACAATTTTGATCTTCGCATTTTTCCTATCCTCACTAATACTATAAGATTTTACAGCCTTTTCTTTGTGTGCAGTAATAATATTTGGAATTATTTTATGTAAAGATATATTTTGCTCAACGTTAAAAGATTCGGTTCTTGAGGTAAAATCCCTATCCGGCGCAGCTCCATTTTCATATCTCATTTTCATTTGCTCTTTTTTATCAATTATACTTACATTCGGCAAGGCCTGAGAGTATGCTTTAAATAGATCTATTGATGAAATATCTAGTTCTATATCCGATTTTAGAAAGTCACTGTTGTTCTTTTCAGCGAGAGTTATCGCTTGATTTATCGTCGTTGCATTTGCACCACACGAAGCAACAAAAAATGCAAATATAAAAATAATCTTTTTAACCATTAAAAGCCATTAAAACACTAAAAAATATCGGCTCAAGAAGATATACTATAAACCGCTTTTCACCGGTTTTTATAAAGACATCCGCTCTCATTCCAGGTATTATTTTCTTTTTATTAAGCATTAAATCTTTTTTGTCAAACTTTATTTTTACAATAAAAAACTCTTCCCCGTTTTGCATAATTTTTATGTCGTTTGCAACAGTAAAAACCTCTCCATAAATCGGTTTTGTAATTTTTTGATCAGGAAAAATTGGCATTATTTTTACCAAAAGCCCTGTATTTATAGCAGAAATAGCCTCAGGGCGAACCTTTGCTTCGACAATCAAATCGTCATCAAGCGGTATTATTTCAACAACATCCATATTTTGATTTATATTTTGCCCGGCTCCGTTCACGGCAATATATGTAATAATTCCGTCAACGGGAGATTTTATCGAGGTTTTGTCGAGATGATCTTGTAAATTTTTCATCTTAGCATCGTATTCCTTTATTTGTGAATCCATCCTTGAAAGCTCTGCAGCTAAATTTTTCTTAGTAGATTCGTTTTCAACATCCATCTGAAAAAGAATATCCTCGCTATCTTTTTTAAGACTATTTACTCGTGCATTTTTATTGGATATTTCAGATTTTAACGATAAAATATCTTTTTTAACCGCTTCCAGTGAATCATATTCAGACATTTTTCTATTTTTTAGGATATTTAAAACTTTCATATCTTGTTTTAATATTTTTAGCTTTTTCTCGTCGTTTTTTATTTGCTCCAAAAGTCCAAAAATTTCAGCTTTATTTTTTTCAATCTTTTGACGCATTGAATCAAGCGTGAAAAAGAAATTTTTAAGATTTATCAATAGCTTTGCTTTTTCATTTTCAAAAAATTGCAATAATTGCTCATTTTCATATACTTTTTCTTTCAAGCTGTCATCAAGCTGTATCTCGCTTTTTCGTTCAATCTCCGCTATTATTCTTTGTTTTTGTACAAGAGATGAAAAATGAGTATATTTTGCAAATTCAAAATCTTGCAAAACAACTTTATCCTCAAGTTTGATAAGCGTTTGTCCTTTTTTTACAATATCACCCTCGAAAGATAGCACAGTTTCGACAACACCTCCGTGTATACTTTGGAGTATCTTTTTCTTCGAACTTGGAATAAAAACTCCACTTGCGTGAATTGCATTATCCATTTTTGAAAAAATCGCCCAAGCAAAAAATAGCCCAATAAAAAATATGATGTGCAGCGTTGTTGTTTTAATAAGCTTACTAGCTTCATTATTATTACCTTTCGTGCTTTGCAATTTTTGCTGCACTGTTTTTTTACTGCCATTAAATTTACTTTTATATAAAAACAAGAACGGTAAAAGTATCTTTTTTGATATCCAAACCGGAAGCTTGATAAGCAATATTCTTGGAAGTTTTTTTAATAATCTCAACGTAATTCTTAAGAATTTCATATATTATTTACAAATTCGCTACCCGATTTAACACTTTCGATTTCTCCATTGTTCATTAGAATTACATTATCACATATTTCTAATATTTCACGATTTTGACTTTCGCAAATCACGGTTGAACCCAAGCTTTTTGCCATTTTAATTAAATTAATTATAAGATTAAGATTTCTGTCCGAAAGACCAATGCAGGGCTTGTTTAAAAGTATTATCTTTGGAAATTTATAAAACGCCTGAGCAATAAACATCAGTTTTTTTGTTGAATACGAAGGATTTATGGAAGCAATAAGCGAATATTCTTTTTTCTCAAGAGATAAAACAAACTTTTCACATCCAGTAAGTCTTAATATTTTTTCAAATTCGTCTTGCCTATTCTGATTTTTATCAAACCTCGTTACGTTTTCAATTATTGTTTCATTTTCAACGAAGAACCCAAAGTCGTCAAGATATGAAAATATTTC
>CANDYN010000053.1 GCA_947424985.1 Rickettsiales bacterium
TGTGGAAGTGATAAAATAACCATGAGAATTGGAAAATTTGGGGTTTATGTAACATGCGGAGCTTGTGAAAAAAATAACTCTATTGATAGATATATAGAAGACAGAAGTAAACAGGAAGCAGAAAACGGCGGAGAAAATAAGGTTTCACAAGAAGAGCCGATTGGAGAAGACGAAAATGGAAATAAAGTTTATTTCAAAAGCGGAAGATTCGGTCCATATTTTGAAGTTTTAATACCCGGTGAAGAAAAACCGAAGCGTGCAACGATTCATGATCAAATACAGGATAGAGGAATAAAAACTGCGTTATTTTTACTATCTTTACCAAAAAAAGTTGGTGAACTTGACGGAAGCGATATAAGAGTTGGAATTGGAAAATTTGGTCCTTATGTTGTATATAACAAAAAATATACCTCTATGCCAAAAGATATTGATATTATGACAATCACTGAAGAACAGGCGATTGAAATAATAAAAAATCCACCAAAGAGAGTTTATGCAAAAGGCGGAGATGGAGCTACAAGAGAAAAGAAAACGGTTGAAGTTGGGGTACATCCAAAAACTAAAAAACCAATTTCAGTTGGAAAAAGCAAATACGGAGTTTATGCTTTATATCAGAAAAAGTTTTATACCTTAAAAGATCTTGAAAACGTTGAAGATGCAACTCTTGAGATGTGTCTTGATGTGATTGGGTGAGTGTTTGTGCTGTTTAGCTTATCGCTTTCTCAGATATTTATATACTTAAAATCACGATAAAAACTGGTGGGCACCCCGGGATTCGAACCCGGGACCAATTGATTAAGAGTCAACTGCTCTACCAACTGAGCTAGGTGCCCATACATCGATACAATAAGAGTAGGTTTTTTATTAATCAAGAAAAAAATATATCCGTAAAGTTTATTGTTGCAAAATAAATTTACGCGACTACACTACTAGTTGTTTGTACCTATAGAATTCATAATGCAAAAGGTTTTTCCTACATTTAATCATTTTAGTAAACTTAACCAGAAATTATCCAAGGGAATGTTTAATGTTAGCAAAAATATGTATGAGGAAGCCTCAAAATATCTGCAACAGCCAAACAAAATAGTTGATTATGACAACAAGGAAGATGCAAAAAGCATAGAAACATTGATTGTATATTATTCTAGGTATATAAATAGAAAGTCGTATAAAGATAAGAATGATAATAGTTATAAGTATGCAGAAGTAAGAAAATTTTTTGATAGCGAGAAAATTTCTGATAATGAAAAAGCAATCATGATGGAGTATATCTTGAATAAGATTCCAGAATGTGTAAACAATGTGTATAAACCAGCACTAAATGGTGGAAGGAATCCATTGGCGTTATTTTGTTACTATAATGATTCTGGTAAACATATAAATGAGATTGCGGGACTATATCCAATTTTTACCAACGACTCAAACGTAGAAGGTATACTATCCATGAGGCAAGCGAAGGTAAAAAAAGATGCAATGGAAATGACACTCTATCTTACCAATGATATGAGAAATCGTGGCTTTGAGTCGAAAATTATTAGTAATACCATACAATCCAGCTTTCAATTTAATGACAATCCATTATCTGTAATACTTTTTACTTGGAAACCGGAAAATGTACGAATTGAAGCAATATTACAAAAAATGGGTATTAAAATAAATGGTAAGTTTGTTGGAAATAGTGGTGTAGAATGGATGCAAGGTTCTATCACTAGGAAAGATTATTTAAAATCACTAACAAATTATGACTCCATCTCTAGCTTTAGGAGGTATGCTGAAGAGCTTGAGAAACAAAGGCAACGAGAGAAGCGAGAGAGGGATATGTTTGCATTGGGATAATCAATCTATCATTTTTGCCTGTTTAGACACAATATCGAATATCATATCAATTTTTTCTTTGATATCTTCCTCTATATCGTTACTCTGTATTGCAAAAAACCACGAAGTTTGAGTTAATTGTGGAGTATCTTTTATTATTAAGTTGGTGCAATCTTGGGCAATAGAAATTCTTCTGTCTAAGCATGTTATGCCGTTTATAATATTAACCATATTTAATATATTGTGAAAGGAACTTTTTACATGAACGTCGTATCTTAATTTTGTCTCATCGACAACAAGTCTGACTTCAGATGACATCACGAATCCTTGGGTAAAATGTTCAAATCTAATATCTTTTTCATTCATTTCCGCCACTGGATGTTTAGGGTGGCAAAATACCGTAGGGTGATATTTGAATAACTTGGTGCATTTAATGCCTTTTTCTTTTGCAACAATATCTAAGTCTTTTGGATATAATGCAATATCAACTTCTCCATCTTGTATTGCAGAAATTGCTGCATCGTAAGTAATTTCATTCATTTCAATTTTCACATCTGGTTTTATTTTATACAACTCTTGTACAGCTTGAGGTAATAGAATTTTCGAAATCAACGGATGACAAGCAATCCTAACAGTATTTCTAGACTCAACAAAATCCCTGTGGAAATTCTCTATTGTCTCATCTAATGCAACAAATATCCTGTTTACAGCATCATAAAACTTTTGACCTTCCTTAGTTAAAGTAATAAACTTACCACCTCTTTTGCGTTTTATTAACCGAACTCCAAATTCTTTTTCTAAAACCTTAAGTTGGGTTGAAACAACAGAAGGCGAGAGATCCATTTTATTTGCCGCTTTTGTAATACCATTACATCTTACAATATGCACATAACCCTCAATGAGCCTGAAGATATTACGTTTGTAATAGAACTGATTTAGGAGTTTTTGCTTCTTATCCGACATAACTTATACTATTTCACAGAAGAACTTTCAAAGTTATTCTAAGGAATGTAATTTTATTTTACAAGTATTGTTGTTATTATGTTGTAATATTTTTATTTATTCTATGACTTACACCAAACAAGAACTCCAACACTTCGCCCATGAAGCCAAGATCCAATCGAGACAATTGAAGGATCTAAGCATGCATTTTGAATCAATTACCGATCTTGAATTAAGACAAGAAATAGTAAAATTTATGATGAAAATCGGTGAAGCAGCAGGAATGGAAATCAACCATAGTGCGATTAAAGCTACTTTAGCAAGTGATGAAGTTTTTGATATGATGATCGGGGAATAAGCTTTGAGAATTATTTTACAATTGACTTTTATAAAATTATCGTATATATTATTTGTGATGGTTGACGGTGCTAACAACACCAAAAGCTAGTTATATGTCCAAACTTCAATCAGATAAGGACTCCTGTAAGTCAGGAGTTCGTCTGAATAAGGCGTCTCTGACGTCGAATAAGATGAGCATAGAGCTTTTATGTTGTTAACTCCTGGCGCCATTTAATTGTTATTAATTATTTGGTTTATTTATGATATTTACACAAAAACAATTAGCTCACAGAGCTAAGATTCAATTAAAGCATTTGGGTATGCACTTTGAAAGTATTACTGATCTTGAATTAAGGGATAAGATTATATACTTTATGGAAAGAGTTGGAGAAGCAGCAGGTATTGAAAGCAATCATAATGCGATAAAGGAAACATTGGTTAGTGATAGTGTTTTTGACATGATGATTGGGGAATAAGCTTGACTTTTATAAACTCACCGTATACATTATCCTGATGGTTGACGGTGCTAGTAACACTATGTAGCCAGCTTATTTGTCCGAACTGCGATCAGGTCAAAGGACTCCTGCACGTCAGGAGTTCATCTGAATAAGATGCTCTTGAGCGTTCAATAGGATGAGCACCGTGTTACATAGTGTTACTAAACTCCTGACACCATTTAATTGTTATTAATTATTTGGTTTGTCTTATGATGTTTGCAGATTAATTGAAGTAAAAAAACAACTGATAGTTGAAAATTATATTAAGAGAGAAAAATCTTTAATGTATAATTTTTTACATGTTTTGACAGCAAAGTCGCGTCTTGGTTTAGTATTTATAAGGGAATAATCTCTTGGTTGATTTTTATGAATAAAAATGTGATAGTTTTTTTCTGGAAAAAACTTGACAGTAATTCTTTTTATTGTCTATAATCAACTAACATTTGTTTTTTTGTATGTCAATATCAAATCTAAAAATAGCAACAGAGGTCATGAGCAATGAAGAGTTTTATGAAGCAGTCGGTAAAAATATTCAGAAATTTAGAGAAAATGCAAAGCTAAGTCAAGCTGATCTTGCTGAGCAATTGGAAGTTTCTGAGCAACAAGTTCAAAAATATGAAGCTGGTGAGGCTTCTATGTATTTGCACTTGGTGTCTTCTATTGCTGGATCATTGGGAATATCAATAGCAGATTTGACTAAATAATATTAAAACAAAAAACCGGTGTATTGTTAATAAAACAACGCACCAGTTTTGCTGGCAACGATCCTATTTGGACTTTTGCCATACGGAAGGCTTGCATTCGCCTTTTTGGTTTCTTCTTCTGCCATCTGACTCGTTATGGTTCTTCCACATCCGATTTGCAGAATCAAAAAAGCTATTACAGCACTATAATAAATCGATCTTACGAGACTTATTGTAAATCTTTTTGAATGTTTGTCTAAATTTTTAAACATAGAGTAAAATAATTTATATATCCCATTATACACTATTTTTTCATAGCTGTCAAGTGTTTATTGTTCCAATGAATTTTATGAGCTTGTGGAGTTAATTATTTTGTTGATTTTGTATTTGAATCTGCTCTCTTAAGAAAAATCATTTTTACATTACATACGGCAATTAGAAGTAGATCTGTAAGTAGAAATGGCACAAATAAGCTCTTTAATCTGTCAGCTCCAACAAAAGAAAACACCAAAAGCAAAGCACACGCCGTTTCATTCAAGGCTTTCCAGCATTCAAAATCTAATTTTTTCATAAAAAGCCTAAGAATGTTTTACTTTACTTTCTTCGTTTTTAAAGGGATATAACGCCAAAAACATTAACATTACCACAACAAACATAGATGCTATTGCAAAAAGATTCATCATACATAAAGCCAGAAATCTTGTTAATTATAAATGTATATTTTTATATGTCAAGTGATAACTGGGGTTAAGAATTCACTTTCTTTTTTCATATTTAAACGGATACAATGCCAAAAACATGATAAACATCATCATAATAATTGCTGTTATAAAAAATACTTTTTCCATAATATTTAGAATATTTAGTTAGACACGTTCCTTATAATATGATGTTTATTCATTACATTAATTTCTTCTACTTGAATTGTATTTTTCTCTCTATAGCTTCTATATTGCATTGGTTTTCCATGGATCATGTTATGTAAATATAAAAGCTTTATTTTGCTTCTATGCATTCTCGGTTTTAACTCACTTGATTTTATTACCGCACATTTTGCATTTTGGGCAAAAAACGTTACCAGTATTATTAAAAATAGGAAATTTCTCACATTTAATTAAGCCTTACAACGAATTATGTAATAGGAAAATAAAAAAATCAAGCACAATTTGACTTTTATTTTTTTCCCAAAATACTAAATAAAAATTATATTTTATGTCTACAGTAGCGTTAATAGTTGCGGCGGGAAGGGGATCAAGAATTCTTGCGGATTACGATCTTCCAAAGCAATATTTACCACTTGGTGGAAAAACGATTTTAAGACGTACGGTTGAGGCTTTTGTAAATCATAAAAAAATTGATAATATTGTTGTGATAATACATCCATCGGATATGGATTTATATCGTGAGGCGATAAGCGGGCTTAATATTTTAGAGCCGGTAATGGGAGGAGAAAGAAGGCAAGACTCGGTAAGAATGGGACTTGAGGCGATCGCATGGCTTAATCCTACAAAAGTTTTAATACACGATGTTGCAAGGCCATTTATTGATAAAAGAACGATTTCAGCTGTTGTCGATGAGCTTGATTATTCAAGGGCAGTCCTGCCTGCGATATTAATTGAAGATACGGTTAAGAAATGTGAGGATGCAAAAGTTTTATGGACAGTTGATAGATCGGAGCTTTGGAGGGCACAAACCCCACAAGGTTTTCATTACCAAGATATTTTAACAAATCATCAGGTTTACAAGCACTTAAATTTTACAGACGACTGTGCGATTGCAGAGCACGCAAACATCCCAACTACGATTGTTGTTGGAAGTCAAAATAATTTTAAAGTCACGACGGATAGCGACTATGAAAGAGCGGAGTCTATGCTTGTTTCACTTGGTGAGAAAATTGAGTATGAGACAAAAGTCGGCTTTGGATATGATATACACCGATTTATGACTGAAAAATCTGAAAATGGGATGATAACACTCGGGTGTGTTTTTATTCCTTATGAGTTTAAAATTGATGCGCATTCAAATGGGGATCTTGTTTCACATGCAATTATTGATGCTATCTTGGGTGCATTAAACCTTGGAGATATAGGTGAACATTTTCCACCGGAGGATATGCAATATAGGGATGCAACCTCAACTTTCTTTTTTACAAGAATTAAAGCGTTAATGAAAATGCAAAGTGCAAAGATAAAAAATATTGACGTCACTATTGTGACAGAGAGACCAAAAATTAAGCCATATAGAGATTTAATTAAAGCTGGAGTCGCAGAGGCGCTTGAAATTGATATATCGTGTGTTTCGATAAAAGGTAAGACAAAAGAAGGCCTTGACTCGGTTGGATCAGGCAATGCAATTGAATGTTATGCGATTTGTTCAGTTCAAGTTGGTACTTTAAAGGAGCAAAAATGAGTTTATTTGATACACTTTCGAAAATCACAAGTGTTAAAGAGAATGCTGATATTGGTTCAAATAGCTGGATTGGTTGCGGAGGCAAGGCTGAGATTTTAATTTCTCCAAAAAATATCGAAGAGCTTTCAAAGGCACTTTTTGAAATATCCAAAACAGATACGAAAATTACAATTATTGGGGCAAGATCAAATACAATTGTGAGATCTGGTGGAGTTGAAGGCGTTGTAATTTGGCTTAGAAAGGGGTTTAATGAGATTAAAAAACTTGACAATGAAACGGTTTTTGCTGGCTCCGGAGTTCTTGATTTGACTTTTGCAAATTTTTGTGGGGAAAATGGAATCGGAAATATGGAATTTTTAGTTGGAATACCTGGAACAATTGGTGGGAATATTACAATGAACGCCGGATGTTACGGAGGCGAGATTAAAGATATTTTACAAAGTATTGAATATGTTGATTTTAGTGGAAATATTGGAAAAATTGATGCAAGAGGCATAAAATTTGAATATCGTAAGGCGCATTTACCTGAAAATATAATAATTACTTCGGCAGTCTTAAAAGGAATGGCTTCAAGTCCTTCTGAAGTTTTTGCAAAAATGGATGAAATTGAAAAAAAACGAAAAGCAGCACAGCCGATCGGGCGGAAAACAGTTGGCTCTACTTTTAAAAATCCGAAAATCTTTTCGAAAACTTCATTTGATTTAATTTGTAAAACACTTGGAAAGAATTTTGAATATAAAATATTAGACAATAACGATATTTTTTGCGATAAAATTCATTCTTGGATGTTACTTGAAGCAGCCGGGCTTCGAAATTTTAAACTTGGTGGAGCGAAGTTTTCTGAGATTCATTGCAATTTTTTAGTGAACGATGGTGGAGCAACTGCAGAAGATTTTGAAAACCTTGGGGAATTTGCGATTAAAACTGTTTATGATATATTTGGCGTGAGGCTGGAATGGG
>CANDYN010000054.1 GCA_947424985.1 Rickettsiales bacterium
TTTCAAACGAAGAAATGGATGAGTTCATGAGTCATCAAAGTAATTGCCAGCCAAATCGAAATAAATTCAGCGATTTTTTAAAAATACAAAATGAAGAAAACACCTGTAATAAAGGCGCGTGTGAAAGCAAAAAATCAAATCAAAGAAATCAAAATAACAATATAGTTCATTTTTCAAACGAAGAAATGGATGAGTTCATGAGTCATCAAAGTAATTGCCAGCCAAATCGAAATAAATTCAGCGATTTTTTAAAAATACAAAATGAAGAAAACACCTGTAATAAAGGCGCTTGTGAAAGCAAAAAATCAAATCAACATTGTCATGATTTAGGCTATGCAAGCTGTGATTATGAAAATGATGATGATGATACTGGCGAAGAGAATTGCGAAGAAGAAGATGAAGATTGTGACGCTGAATATTGCGATGAAAATGCAGAGTATGAAGATTATTTGGCGGATTTATCTTTTGCGATTTCGGACAAAATATCAGAATGTGAAAATTTAATTTCGAATTGTGAAGGAATTGAAGCTTGGTTTGACGCAACAATTGAACTGACGGACCGTGCATGTGAAAATATCGAAGCATCAAGATCTGTGTCGCAAAAAAAAGCAATTTACGATGCACAAAGTGTTATCGAGAAAATTCAAAATGAATCAGAGGCGCTAGAAATTGATACTGATATTGATCATATTTTAAATAGTGCATCGGAAATATTTGATTTTTGTGAAGATTTTAAGCAAAAAAAAGGTGAATTTGACGGAAGTATTTGCGAGGAGATTGATCAACAGATTGAAGATTTGCTAGAGGCATCCCTCGTTCTCGAAGATGCAATCAGATCAGTTGTACATTTTAGAGATTTATCAAATGAAACACTGCATGATCTTGAAGTATTAGCCAATGAAAAATCGATAGATATTCAAAAATATAAGAATTCAACCAATAACATTATCAACTTTAGTATCCCTGAAATTGATAATGCGGCAATTAATCGACTGAAAGCTAAATTTGCTGGATAGTTTTTTTAGTAGCTTTTTTATTGATAAAAAACTTCTCACTTATATACAAAGCTAGCGCTAGAATTGCGTATATAAGTGAGAAAAGAAGCGGAGGATCTATATTATAACTCGGAAAAATACTGGAAATGATTATTTTTTCAAATGGAATTAAGATAAAAATCGGCAAGATAATTTGTTTAAAACTACATTTTTTAAATAAGAATTCATAAAAAATTATAACCTGAATTAAACAGAAAAAGACCGCCATGATCGCATCAGTACTGGAATGATAACCCATTACAACGACACGCGCACCCTCAATTACACCAAACAAAACGGTTACAAAGTATCTCGGAATTGAATTTTTAAAAACGGCAAACGAAAAAACGGCAACATATGCTGTTAATATATAAGTATGCCCGGATGGTAGCGCGAATGTATTTGGATATTTTATCAGTGGAATGTGAAATATTGCTTTTAACCCGACAATTGCAACATAAGAATACGCTGAAAAAATAAGAATTTCAAAATATCTCTTATCGTGATTTTTAAGTTCAACAGAGCGATAAAAAAAGTATATACAAATTAATAAATCGACGACTCCAAACAATTGCTGCAACACATGCAAAATAAATACAATTGCATATATACAAGATTATTTTTAATTGTCAAGCAAGCTAAAAATCTATATCTGAAACTTTTAAAGCATTATCTATGATAAAATTTCTTCTCGGCTCAACAACTTCACCCATGAGTGTCGTAAAAGTTTCATCGGCTTTTTCCGCGTCATCTATTGTCACACGAATTAAAGTTCTTGCCTCCGGATCAAGTGTTGTTTCCCAAAGCTGCTCAGAGTTCATCTCTCCTAAACCCTTAAACCTCTGAATACTTACTCCTTTTTTACCAACCTCACCTATAATTTTCGCAAGTTGCAATTGAGATTGCGATATATGTTCATTATTTCCATGCATGAATTGACATCTTCCACTTGCAATTTCACACGCCTCCATAACTCTTTTATTTGAGAAAATCTTCGTAAATTCGTGTATCGAAAGAAGTTTTTCATCAATGAAAATTGACTGCTCAACCCCCCTAACACTTCTTTTTGCAAGTATTGTGTTTAACATAACATCGCCTTCTTCACTTTTTTGAATTTCCTGACGAGCTTCAAATATCCACTTTTCATCATCTTCTGAAATTGTCAAGGTATCACAAATTTTTTGCAAAGATTTAGCTTTTTCAAGAACTTCGTTAAAATCTGCAAAAGTTTTCGATGAAAGCCTTGCGATTATAATTGATAACAATACATCCGTATCAATTCTGATCGGTATTTCATTTATTATTTTTTCAAGATCAAGCAATCCATAGCAAATTTGTTTTAAATGTTCTCCTGAAACCTGAACACCGGCTTGATTCATCAAAACTGCGCTATTCACAGCATTATCAATAATATAATCGTTATAAGCTGCTGAATCTTTTAAATATACTTCCTTTCCCTCTTTTTTAATCTTATAAAGCGGCGGTTGAGCTATATACAAATATCCCTGTTTTATAATATCCTGAACTTGACGATAAAAAAATGTTAAAAGAAGAGTTCTGATGTGTGATCCATCCACATCGGCATCTGTCATTATTATAATTTTATGGTATCTTAATTTTGAAATATCCATAACACCTTTATCGGCCATAATTCCAAGTGCGCCAAGCAAAGTAATTACAACATCTGACGATAAAATCCTATCAAGACGAACTTTTTCAACGTTTAAAATTTTACCACGAAGCGGTAGTATTGCTTGAGTTTTTCGATCACGCCCCTGTTTTGACGTTCCACCCGCTGAATCTCCCTCAACCAAAAATAATTCAGATAGCGCAGGGTCTTTTTCCTGACAATCGCTTAGTTTACTTGGCATTGAAAAAGTATCAAGTGCCGTTTTTCTTCTTGCCAATTCACGAGCTTTTCTCGCTGCAATTCTCGCTTGTGCCGCAAGTGTAATCTTGTCAATAATTTTCTTCGCTTCTTTTGGATTTTGCTCAAAAAAGTAACAAAGTTTTTCATAAGTAATAGTTTCCGCAACAGTTCTAACTTCGCCCGAAACAAGCTTATCTTTTGTCTGAGACGAGAACTTCGGATCCGGAACTTTAGCAGAAATAACGCAGGTTAGACCCTCTCTTATATCGTCAGAAGTAACTTCAACCTCATCTTTTTTCGACATGTGCTGTGGTATATATTGATTTACAGCGCGAGTAAGACCAGCACGGAAACCGGCCAAGTGCGTCCCACCATCTCTTTGTATAATATTATTTGTGAAACATTTGCAAGTTTCATGATATACATCGGTCCATTGCATCGCTATATCAACAACGATTTCATCTTGAACTCCAGTTAAGGCAAACATATCATGCAAGGCAACTTTCGATCTTGAAAGATATTTTACGAACTCCATTATTCCTCCATCATATTTAAAATCAAGAGTCTTTTCCTTTCCAAGTCGCTTATCTTCAAGTAAAATATGAACTCCGTGATTTAAAAATGCAAGTTCGCGAATTCTGTCTTGCAGAGTTTCAAAAACAAATTCTGTGTTGTTTGTAAAAGTATCGCTTGAAGGCATAAAGCTTACTTCCGTTCCACGTCTATCACCACAAGGTCCAATGATTTTTAAAGGAACAACTGCATTTCCGTGGCTAAATTCCATAAAATGCTCCATTCCGTTTCTAAAAATTCTTAATTTTAACCAAACAGACAAAGCATTTACTACCGAAACCCCTACCCCGTGCAATCCACCTGAAATTTTATATGAATTTTTATCAAATTTTCCACCTGCGTGAAGCTGAGTCATTACAACTTCGGCCGTTGAAACGCCCTCTTCATGCATATCGGTCGGAATCCCACGTCCATTATCAGAAACAGTTACAGACCCATCCGGATTAATAATCACCTTTATTAAATTACAATGTCCGGCTAACGATTCATCAATTGCATTATCCAAAACTTCATACACCATGTGGTGCAAACCAGTTCCATCATCCGTATCACCAATATACATCCCAGGTCTTTTTCTTACTGCATCAAGACCCTTTAAAACTTTAATACTATCCGCTCCATATTCAATATCTTCTTGACTCGGAGTATCGATTTTGTTTTCGTCTAGCATTATTAAAAAAAATAACTTTCATCAAGCTTTACACTGTAATATTAAAAATCAAGTAAAAAATTTTCAAGCCCACTATCCTTACGTTACAAGAGCACCAAACGGATCATCGCTTTTTCGCAACTCTCTTCCAGAAAATGCTTTACGAACATTCCGATCAGCCTTGCTAAACTTTTTCATCACTCCCTTAACACCCTTATTCATACCAATGTCATCTATAAAATCAGTATAATGCACGGATAATCTATCCGCTATATTATTGTAAGTATTGCTGTATGCTGTTATTATATTACCTGAAGACGGCTGATGTATTTGCGCCATTGACAAAAAATTATGTGCAAAACCTGGCGTAATATGATTTAAACCCCAATCTTTTCTTGCTTTCGATACCCCAATTATCTTGTCCCTCATTATCTTTGTCATTGTTCCAACATTTTCCATTCTTTCTTCTTTTCCAAAAATTGCCATCTTCATTCTTACAACAGCCCCTTTATACCTTTCATACTCTTCATTGCCAATAAGCCCCGATAACTCCGGATCAAGTCCTAACAAATTATCTATTTTGTCCTTAAAACCAATTTTGTTAATATTGACACCTTCAATGCAACATACATGTAAAAATGCTTCCACTGTTTTTGCCTTAAAATAAATTAAATTATCAACTATATCTTTCGGTGTGATTTCCGTTTTTCCTTTTATAGCTTGATAAAAAAAATTACCAACTTCAAGAAAAGCTTTTATAGTCATACTTATTGCCATAATCAAATACTGAATAGGCTTTTTGAGGGTATTGCAGACGTTTTTCATTAATAACACTGCAGCCTGTAATTGTCTATACATAGCATGCACCATCAACAAAGCACCAATTGGACCAAAATATACACCAAAGTACATCGGAAGTAAGCCCTCCATTGCCGCTTTTTTAAATCTCTCCGCAGATTGAGCAATTGTTTCTTTTGGATCAAGTTTAAACAAATCTTCAAAAAAGCCAACACCAAGATCCATTATCATGGCAGAATTCTTTACAATTTTTTGAAATAATGCATCGTCAATATCTGTAAATTTTGATGAAACATATTGCCGCTTTATCGGATCTTCCAATATCTCCAAATCTTTTAAAATTGTCGACATATCATCAAAGATTGTTTTAAATACATCCCTACATTTCCCCCTCAGTTCAATTTGTACTTTTGAATCTTTAATATCTTTTTTTGAGGAAGAGAACCCCAATAATTCAATATCAGATTTTGGTTGTGTTTTTTTTGCATCATCTAACTCTGGTAAAGCGTTTGATGGATTTGCCAATGCGCCTGATTTACTTTGATTATCTTTTTTAACTCCAGTATGGCCCAAATTAATCGCCCCATTGCTCTTCAAACGTGGTCGACTTTTTGGCTGCATTGCCTCTATTTTTTCAGAAGCTTTAGCAGTGTGCAGCTCATTATTCACTGATTTTGGCTGCCTTTTCCCGTCTTCCGTTAGTAACTGCTTCGACCCACCATCTTCGGTAGACTCATCCTCCTCATTTTTCTTGCCCAACGTCTTGCTTTTATTCCCCATTTTTCATTAATTTTGATCATTTTCCCTCATTAGTCTCGATTTCACTTTAATCGCTTTTTCAATAATTCTGTTTTTCGCAATAATTGAATCCACTCTATCCGATATAACAATTCCATTTAAGTGATCAAATTCGTGCTGTATACAAGTTGCAGCAATTCCATCTGCTATATTTTCACGAAAGTTTCCATGCACATCCCGATATTTTATTTTTATTTTTGCACATCGTGAAATTAAAGCATTCTGATTCGGAAAAGACAAGCACCCTTCATCGTACTGAGATAAATCTTCAATTAAATATTCAATTTCCGGATTTACAAAACAATATTTTTGATCCATCATGCAAGTTGCCCCATTAAATTCCGTTATATCCATTGTAAACATTCTTTTCATTATCCCAACTTGACTTGCTGCTAATCCAATGCCTTTATGGAAACTCATACTATCAAACATATCTTGGCATTGCCTTTCAAGCTCTTGATTGAAATGCAATATTTCATCACATCTCATTTTTAATCTTTTATCCGGGTATAAAACTAAATCTAAAACAGCCATTAAAGCTACTCAAACAATATATATTCATATCATAATAATTTCAAAAAGCAACTTTTTTTTAAAAAAACAATAAAAACACTTGACAACAAAAAAGTTTGTATTATTAAGATATTTAAAAAGTTAATTTTTCGTTATTATGACAGAAAAAACAAGTAGCAAAATATACACTCTCGATGAACTTATGTCGAGTTTTAAAAGACACGATAGTGACTCTGGTTCTCCGGAAGTTCAGATAATAAGATCAAGCTTTAAAATAGCATATCTTTCGAGACATCTCAATGAGTTTCCAAAAGATAATTCAGCAAAGAGAACGCTTATTATCACTGTAAACGCGAGAAAAAGACTGGTAAATTATTTAAAAACTCAAAGACTTGATGTTTGTAAAAAATTGGCTGAAGCAATAGGAATTAGGGGTAAATTTTAGTATCATATGTCAACTACTTATAAAAAGTCAAGCGTAAATTTAGAACATGCAAAGTTTGTTACGAACAGAAAAATGGTTCTAATCGATGCAACAAATCTCGTTGTTGGAAGATTAGCTGCTCATATTGCGCAAATATTAATTGGGAAAAATAAACTGAATTTTAGCCAAGGTGTTGATTGTGGAGATCGTGTTATTTTAATCAATGCAAATAAGATGAAATTTACATCTAATAAATTTAAAACAAAGAAATATTACAGACACACTGGATTCGTAGGTGGTCTTAAAGAATCTACGCCATCTGAGCTTTTTGCAAAAAATAAAAGTGATGAAGTAATCGAACATGCCGTAAAGGGAATGCTGCCAAAAAATAGACTTCAAGATGTTATGATGAAAAATTTAAGAGTGTTTCACGGACCTACTCATGATTTTAAAGGTCAAATATCTGAAGTTATTGATATAGCTGCGAAAAGCAGAAAAAATGTTGCAAATAGTTAATTGTTATAAAATTTATGACCGAAGAAAAAAAAGTAACAACAAAGCCTGTGGTTAAAAAAACTCCGGCAGTAAAAAAGATCAAAGATGATACAGTAGTTGCGGCATCAGCTGAGACTACTGATGCAAACAAAGAAATTGCAGTAGCGCCGAAAAAAGCTACAAAGACAGTGACCAAAGTTAAAAAGAATCCATGGAAATCTCAAGCAGTTGGAAAAAGAAAGTCAAGTATTGCAAAAGTATGGATTGCAGACTCTAGCGACAAAGGATCTATAAGTATAAACGA
>CANDYN010000055.1 GCA_947424985.1 Rickettsiales bacterium
ACTATTTTTGCCCTATCTCGAGTTGGAATTCCACTGCTTGCTCTTAGCATCAAAGCCTCAAGATACGCCTTTAATTCCCCTTGAGGCATCGCTTTTCCATCTCCGATTTGATATACAATATTTGTAATATCTGCAACGCTATTTTTACTAATTAAAGCTGTAATTGTTTCATAGATTTTTTTATGAGCGTCCGTATAGAAATATTCACGACGAAGAATTTCGGTGAGTTTATCAATCTCGCTATTATCAATTAATAGCGCTCCAAGAATATCTTGCTCCGCTTCATTGTTATAAAGTTGAAATTTTGCAAGCTCCTCACTCATGCTAAAATAATTTTCCTACAAAATTTACTGCACAGTAGAACATTAAAATCCCAAGTATAATATTAATCCATTTTGCATATTTATCAACAAATCCACGAACCTCCGAAACGCAAAATGCAACAAGCAAAAACCAAGCTGCTTCTATTATACTAAATACTCCACCATGAACAAGGATTTTAAAAACATTATGCCCATATACAGTAATAATTTTTGCAAAAATTGCTCCGTAAAATACGCCCACTCCACCATTTAAAAGCGTTCCAACCAAACCTTGCATAAAAAACGATCTAGAATCTGAAGTTTTCAGTTTTGGAGTTCTCGAGGCCGATCTATTATAATATTTCAAGGTTTTAATACCTATGTAAAATAAGAAAAGAGAGGCTGCAACTTGAAGTGAAATATTAATCCATTGAAATTTTGCCATTAACACCCCAAGCCCAAAACCACAAAATAAAAGCCAAATTACAACTCCAAGAGTAATCCCAAGAGCCGTTAAAATCCCTGCCTTTCTTCCATATTCCATTGAATTCGCTGCTGTCATCAAAAAATTAGGACCAGGACTTGCCGCAGCAACAAGACATAAAAGCAAAACTTCGGTAAATAATTGTAAATTCATACTACAACCTTAAAATAAAATCAATAAGACATTTTGTTCCAATAAGCGATGATGCTAGAGAAAACAGTATAATAAAATATCCTGAAATTGTAACAAACCTTAAATTAAATCCAATAACAAAAGACCAGATAAAATATCTAAATCCGGCTAAAATATTAAAAACTATTGCAAAAATTGATCCAAAAATAAATAATCCCCAGAGTATTTTTGAAATAATGCAACAGTTAAAAGTTCCTTTTATAAAAGCAATCATAGGCAAGAAACCGGAGATTTCTTTTGTTGTATTTGAGAAACCAATCCCCAAAATAATCGCAACAACAAGAGTTAAGAAATAAAGATATATATGAGTAAACCTATGTAAGATCGAGATTACTGACGTGATTTGCCATTTATAAATTGAAAGATGTGGCGAAGTTGGTCTTTTATTCATAAAAATTAAATATTATACTTGAATATTACAATAATTATTATTGAAATAAATTATAGTCAATATTTTTTTATATGAAAAATTTTGTTTCAAACGCAAAAACGAGTGATGAAATTAAAAATAATATTAGCAACCTTACAACAGAATATGAAAATCTTTTGGTAAAACTTTCAGAAACAAACGATGAAATTGAAATTATACACAAAGTAAAACCGAATTTACTTGGAAAAGAAGGCGCTGTATCCAAGCTTTTTGCCTTGATGACACAATTCACATTGGATGAGAGAAAAGAGTTCGCAAAAAATGTAAATGAAATGAAAAATTCTGCTGAAAGCAAAGTTTTGACAAAACTTTCAGAGATTGAAAAAGAAAAGATTGCGAAAAAACTTGAAAGCGAAAAAATTGATCCGACAATTCCCGCTCTTGATTTAAAAATTGGCTCTGTACATGTTATAACCAAAGCAGCAAACGATTTAATTGAAATCTTACGTCAATTTGGATTTAATTTATACGATGGACCGGAAATTGATACAGTAGATAACAATTTTACAAAACTAAATATTTCGGAAACCCATCCGGCAAGACAAATGCATGACACTTTTTACCTACAAGATCAAAATGAAGAAGCAAACAAAGATTATATCTTAAGAACTCATACTTCAACAATACAAATTCACGCCATGCAAAATCAAACTCCACCGATTCGCGGAATCTCTTTCGGTCGTGTTTTTAGATTTGACAGCGATGCAACGCACAGTCCAATGTTTCACCAAATGGAAGCTTTTTGCGTTGATTCCAATATAACTATGGCAAATCTAACCTTCTTGATTAATACAATGCTTGAAGAGTTTTTTGAAACAAAACTCAATGTGCGTCTTCGTCCGAGTTTTTTTCCATTCACCGAACCCTCTTGCGAAGTTGATATATCTTATATAAAAGAAGGTAACAAAATCAAAATTGCAAAATCTGATACATATCTTGAGATTGGCGGATGTGGCATGATCAATGACAAGGTTTTAGAGAATTGCGGAATTGATTCAAAAAAATATCAAGGTTTTGCTTTTGGATTCGGAGTGGACAGAATGGCTATGCTTAAATACGGCTTACCCGATATTCGCAAATTTTATCACACCTCAAAAACCTGGATTGAAAACAACAATATAAAACATTTTGATATATAATGAAAACATTAATAATTGATAATAGATTTCAAGACTGTCGACTGGATCGATTTTTAAAGGAAAGTTTTAATTTAACTCAAGGATTGATTTGTAAATATTTACGGAAAAAAGTGATAAGATTAAACGGAGGCAAGGCCGAAATTGACTCACGAGTTTCTTTCGGAGATGAAATACAATATTTTGATTTTGCAAAACTCGACCCCGCCTTAAAAGCTGAACTTGAAATTCGAGACAAGGATTTAAAATTAATTCTGGATAATATAATCTTTGAGAACGAAGAAATTATTGCAATCAATAAACCCTATGGAATAAGCGTTCAAAAGGGAAGCTTTGACGATATCTCAATTATAGATATTTTACATAAACTAAAAGGTGAAGATATAAAAATTGTACACAGACTTGATAAAAACACAACTGGTGTTATGATTTTCGCAAAAAATAAAAACTTTGCCTCAAAATATAGTGAATATTTTAAAAATCAGGAAGTTCAAAAAACTTATATTGCAATCCTTGAGGGAATTGTAAAAAAAGAAAGCGGAGAAATTGAAAGCACAATTGAAAAACTAAGTGAGGAAGGAAATCAATCTTTGGCTGCTCAAGACACGCAAAATGGAAAAATTGCAATCTCTGAATTTAAAACACTTAGCATAAATCATGAAAAAAAACTATCCCTCGTGAAATTCTTCCCGAAAACAGGAAGAATACATCAAATAAGGTTGCATGCATTAAAACTTGGATTTGGCGTATTTGGAGATGATAAATACAACAAAAATTATCAAAGAGGACAAAAGCTCTGCCTTACCTCAGTCTCAATAAAACTTCCAAACCTTGAAGAAATAACCGCACAATATATTCCCGATCATTTTAAAAATCTTGGATTTGACGAAAAAATTTAAGCCTTTTGTTTGATTTTTTCAAGCCTTCTGTTATCATCTTGCGTTTTGATTGAAGATTTCAAAATCCTTGTTTCAATTTCCTTTGCAATATCTGAAAAATCTTCGTCGAAATCTTCTTCATGCAAAACCTCAGAAGCCCCTGAAAGATCATTATAGAGCTCATTTTTCATATTTTGCATAGTCTGTTTTACAAAATTAGATTCCTGACCTGCAAATCTTGTTGACATTTGTTTTTCCTCGATTTTCTCAAGCTGCTTTGATATTTGATCAAATTTTTCATCACTACTTTCAACTTTAATAACTTTCTTTATTATTTTTCTAAGTGGCTTTTTGCTATTAACAACTCCATCTTTTGAAACATGATTTGAGAAAACACATAAAATTTCAGTAAAAAGTGCAGCGACAACCGATGCAAGAGAAATAAAGATCGCAAGACTTACAAAACCTTTGTATGATATTTGATGCATAAAATTGAATCTGCAATAATGAAGCAAGGCTGTCATTCCCCCAATGTAAATATATAAAATTGAACCCTGTCTTTTGCTAAAGCGTTCAAGATTTTCCATAATAACGCAAAATACTATAATCATTAGTAAAATTGCAATAACGTTGATTTTATCAAGGTATAGAAAATTCTGCATATCAAATAAACTTTCTTGATTATACAGTATTTTCGCTATCTAGTCAAGCGTTTTTCGAAATTTTTAAAGTATTTCAGAATTGTATAATTTAAAGTAATTGCCAAAAGAGAGGCAATTATGAAAATTTCTCTTTGTTGTCGCATAAAAAATAAATATGCAATACAGAAAAGCGAAAGATTAAGAATAATTATTACCGTGCAAATTTTTCTTACAGACAGCCCTCCACGAAGCGCAATTTGAAAATAATGCTTTGAATGTGGAAGGGTGATATTTTCTCGAGCAATAATTCTTTTAATCAAAGTAAAACTCGCATCACAAAGATAATACGAGCAAATTATAATTGGAATTAAAAGACCTATGCCACTCGACAGAGAAAGCATAATATATCCAAATAAAAATCCAAAAGCAATAGAGCCACTATCACCAATAAAAACTTTTGCCGGATGCCAATTTTTTATTAAAAATGCAATCATTACAGGCAATATACAATAAGAAATAAGGGATATATCATATAAAGCTCCAATGCCGGATGTAAAAAATATTACCGCTATTGAAAAAAATATTGTATTTATAGCAGTCATTCCATCAATTCCATCCATAAAGTTGTAAAGGTTCATAAACCAAATCCAGCCTATTACAACAATTCCAAAATTTATAAAATATGGAAGATTTGAAAATACAAGCACTCTTTCTTCGCACGCAAGAGCGCCGAGAATAGCACATATAATTTGAATCATCATTCTAATTTCACGCCTTAAAGATTTTACATCTTCAATAAAAAAAACTACGCCAAGAACAGCAAAAATTGCAATAATTGAATTTATTCTTGAAATATTTTGAATATCATTATCCGCAAAATTAACTAAAATTAGAGCTAAAGTCGATACTACACCAACCAAAACAACTCCACATCCTCTCGCAATAATACCTTTATGATTTCTTCTCGTATCCGGTTTATCAACAATATTAAAACGCTTTGCAAGCTCAATATAAGAAGCAATAAATATCAAGGTTATAATAATAATGCCCAAAAAAAGCAAAAGATTCATGTCAATATCTTATAATATAACATATAATATAGCATCAGTTTTTTTTTGCAAGTAAATTATACTCCGGAAAAAATAAATGTATTTCCCGCAAAAAGCGTTGGCTGCATATTATTATGAACTTGATCATTTCCAGCATTATCTATAACAGAAGATACATCGTTAGCTTTATATACGCCAGTTGCAGTGATTCCAGTAGAGCCAACTATCAACGATTGTCTTTGTGGAACAGCCCCAGCTGAATTCGCCGTAAAAAGGGAATGCTTATGAGAAGGAATTTCATTTATAGTTAAAAGATGGTTTTCCTCTCCAATTGATTGTCCCAAGCTTCGATTAATAAGTCCCGTTCCTTGCCCGATCGATCCAAAAACTCTTCCACGAAAATCAGGAAGGTTAAAAGTGGTTGAATTATCACCAAGTCCAAAAGAAGTCCCAAGTAGTGCAAATAAAGCAGAATAGGTTGATCTTAAAATTGCCTGACCATTGCATAAAAGCCATCTTCCATGATTTGAGCTTTGAGTCGACTGTTTATAATCTCCAATATAAAAACCTGAAGCATCGACTTGATTGTTTACAATATAGCCTTTAATCTTGTCAATTGACCAAGTTTTATTGAGACTGTTTTCCAGAGAGTCATTTATCTTTGCAAATGTTGCATCAACAATTTTCAAAAAATTAGTGTTTGCGTTCGTAATACTTAAAAAATTTGCTCTTAATTTATCAATTGACCAAGTTTTATTACCCGCCGCTTCAATATTATCATCAATGTTATTTATAGTACCGCTGCCACCACCAGATCCCGATTGAACTTTAGTCCAAGCGCCAGAATCAAAAATATAATTTGACAATTCTGACACAACAAATAAAACCATACCCTCTTTTGGGTCAATAAATTTATAACCAAAATTTGCATGATATATCATAATGCAGTTTTTATATGCAATGAGAGTTTCATCCGGTGTATTTGACACTAAATATACATCGCCATTTAACGAAATAAGATTTGTCGTAGATATGACAATTCTCAGTGCTTTAATTGACACCAGAGAGTCAAGCATAAAAAAATTTTCATTGATTATAGACTCCTTTGCCGAATCGCTTACAGAAAGATTTAAAAGATTTAAATTATTTGTTATCATAAAATTTCAGATTTGAAATTTCATTAAGGATTAAAAAAATTTCCGGAAGCAAAAAAATTAATTTTTCCTCTTCATCGCCTTCTCTTCTATCTCCTTTTGTATATGCAGATAAATATCTCTTTCGCTCTTTCCTTTAATTAATGCCTTCCCGATTTGTAAATATTTATTCAAAGTATCTTTGTATTCCTGTTTTGGATTGTCAAAATACATATTAGCATACAAGGCAGCATAGTTCATAACAATATAAAAATTGCTCTCCCTCATAACGCTTGGAACTGAATCAAGGATGGTCTTTGCCTCATTAAATTTTTTGATATCAATATAGCAAGCCGATAAATTCATTTTATTTATCACGCTTTTGTTATCCAACTCATGAACTTTTTCGCAATAAGGCGTTGCATCTTTTAATTTCGATAAGGCTATATTTGCGCTACAAAGACCGAAATATACATCAATATATAAAGCATTTTTAATATTGGCATCTTTTGTACTAAACTTATCCTGCTTTGGTATCATTGCATCTTTTAATTGCCACTGAGTATCTGAAACTTTATCTAAAATCGATTCCCCTTTTTTATAATCATTAATTGCCTTTTGCATAGACTCAAGTTTTTGATAAATCCCTGCCCTTTGTAAATAAAGTGATGCAATATAAACATTATCATCAATTGTATTGAACATTATTGCACTTGACATATCCTTAGCAGCCTCTTGATATCTTTCAAGTCTCAAATAAACTCCACCACGAAGAGAATAAACTCCGGCATTCTTTGGATTGATTTTAATTACGTGTGAGTAGCTTTGAATAGCTTTCTCGTATTCGGAAAAAATCGAATAAATGCTTCCTTGAAACACATAAGCCTGAACCTTGTCTTTTGAGATAATCGTTAGCTTGTGAGCACAGTCAAAAGCCTTATCCTTGTCTTTACTTTGAGCAAATTTTACACATTCCTCCATTGAAACGTC
>CANDYN010000056.1 GCA_947424985.1 Rickettsiales bacterium
GAATATAAAAATCAAAATGGAAAACTTGCGAAAGATGTTTGTTTCAATATAGCTGAAAAACTAGAAGAAAGCTCGATATTAATTGCAGTTTTCACGCAAGAATCTTCGCAAACTATATCAGTTTTTTCAAAAAATACAAGGGTAAATGCACGAAATTTATTACATATTTTAACAGAAAAATTTGATAAAAAAAGCGGTGGTGGAACTGAAAAATTTGCGATGTCAGGGTTAAAAAATAGCGTTAAAATCGATGACTTATCAAGTTTTGTTTTAGATTTTTTATCAAAAAATGAATCAATTTGATACATATATTGAGTTTCCGGAGCTTCTTAAAAACGCCCTTGAAAATAACCCAAAAGTCAATCTGGATCTAATAACAAAAGCATTTGAGTATGCAAAAGAAAAACACGGATCTCAAATGAGAAAAACCGGGCATCCATATTACGTTCATCCACTTGCGGTTGCAAATATTGTTGCAAAATTAAACCTTGATGAAGCAAGCATTGTAGCAGCACTTTTACACGATACAATAGAAGACACGGACGCAACAATCGAGGAAATAACTGAGCTTTTTGGAGCTGAAGTAGCAGACATTGTAAATGGAGTTACAAAGCTTGGTGAAATTAAATATAAGACGGATGAAATACAGCAAGCGGAAAACTTGCGAAAGCTTTTTTTGGCGCTCTCAAAAGATATTCGTGTTTTGATCGTAAAACTTTGCGACAGGCTCCATAACATGATGACAATGGATGGAATAAAAAGTCAAAAAAAACGCCGCGCCAAAGCGATTGAAAGCCTTGAAATCTATGCCCCACTTGCACAAAGAATCGGAATGTATCAAGTAAAGGATTTACTTGAAGAGTTATCGTTTGAGGTAATAAACTCAAGAGCAAGAGGCGTTGTTCTAAAAAGAATAAATGAGATAAAAAGTAATACGGGAGAGGAAGAACTTGCAAACGAAGATGAGAAAATTAGACAAAAGCTTTTAGAAAATGGAATAAATGCAGAAATAAAATTTCGATACAAAAGTCCATATTCAATATGGAAAAAAATGCAAAATAAAGAAATAGTTTTCGACAAAATTTTTGATATTTTGGGGTATAGAATCATTACTGAAACTGAACAAGAATGCTATATTACGTTAAGTATAATACATAGCGTATATCGGTTTATTCCAAATTCATTTATGGATTATATAAGCAATCAAAAGCAAAACGGGTATCGCTCATTACATACTTCGGTTATAAATAAAAATGGCTTGGTAATCGAATTTCAAATAAGAACAAAGCAAATGCAAAACGAAGCGGAGTTTGGACTTGCATCGCATTGGATGTATAAAAGCGGCGAAAAAGATTTATCAAGTCTTGAGTTTAAGAACAAATGGATATCACAAATTTTACAAATTTTAAACTCAAAATCTTCAGCAACCGAGATACTTGAATATGCAAAGCTTGAAATGACACAAAATAAGGTTTTTGTTTTTACTGAAAGCGGAGATGTAAAGCATTTTCCGGTTGGCTCAAGCTTGATTGATTTTGCTTTTTCGATAAGTGAAGATTTAGGGAAATATTTTCACGGAGCAAATGTTAATAATATTTTCACGCAGGATCCGAAAACAGAACTAAAAAATGGCGACAGGATTTCCATTATTACAGCAAAAAATCAAACAATTTCAGAATCTTGGCTAGGTTTTGTTAAAACCGGAGTTGCAAAACTTGCGATCAAAAACGCATTAAAAAACCTACAAAATTACGAGATATCAGCGAAAGGATTGAATATTTTAAAACAAGCCTGCAAGGCAAGAGGAGTTCTGTTTAATCAAAATCTTATTCAGCTAATGTTAAATCATGAAAATGAAAATGATATTGGTAACTTTTATGTAAAGATTTTTCACGGTAAAATAAATCCTATAAAAATAATAGATAAACTTTTTAACGCAGAGAAGAAAACGATCAAAAAAAACGAATCAATAAAACAATTTAAAAAACAAGATAGATTACAGCCAATAACCCTAAGCGAGATACCAAATTTACGTTGCTTCTTGGCAAAATGTTGCAGTGGTATATCTTTTCCAAGAAGTTTAAAAATACATCTAAATCCAAGCGGTGCCTTTGTTCATGATAAAGATTGTAAAATCTTAACACGTATCATGAGTGAAGAAAATATCATAAAAATATACAGCGATATACAAAACAATTCTCAAAAAACATTTGCAAAAATCTCAATACAGGACAACGACTTTGACGAAAAAGAGGTTTTTAATATCTGTAAAAAATTTGATGTAAATCTTGATAAAATCGTTAAAAAAAATCAAAATGATTCCATGGTCAAGGAATTTTATATATCATCGTGTATTTCCGAAAACATATCAAAGCTTTTTTATATCTTATCAGAGAAAAATTCTGAATTTTTTTTAGAAATTTACAATGAAAAAAACGAAGTTTAAAGCTGTAATTGAGTATATTGGACACCGATATAGTGGAATGCAAAAACAAGAATATATAAAAAACACAATTCAAGAAAAAGTCGAAGAGGCAATATATAAATTAACACAAGAAAAAGTCGAAATTAACTATGCGGGTCGCACGGATAGTGGAGTTTCAGCAATGGGTCAAGTTATTGATTTTGAAATACAAAACGAAAGAATAAATGAAAATAATATACTTTTTGGATTAAACTCACTATTAAAAAACGAGGATATTTCCATAAAAGAAGTTTCGACTGTTGACAGCTCATTTAACTCACGATTTGACGCAAAACTTAGAACTTATCGATATTTTGTCAGCCTTGAAAAAACAAGATCGGTTCATAAAAAATTAACACATTACCATTTTCCGTTTGAGCTGAATCTTAATAAAATAATACTTGCGAGTAAAATTCTAGAAGGGAAGCACGATTTTACATCTTTCTGTAAAAGCGATGATTCAAATATTCAAAACCCAATAAGAACTATATCCAGTATAGAAATTATACAAAATAATGATGAATTGATTTTTGAAATTTCGGCAAAATCTTTTTTACATAATATGATAAGAATCATAGTCGGAACATTGCTTGAGGTCGGAATAGAGCGGATTAATATCGAAAATATACAAAAAATAATTGAAGCAAGAGACAGAAAACTCGCAGGAAAGACAGTTCCAGCACACGGTTTGTTTTTTTTTCGCGTTGATTACTAAAAAAATATTCATTTTTCTCTTGCATATTAAAACAAATTGCTTACTTAAGGAGTAACTTTTATTGTTTTATGAGTCCACTACTATATACACTTATTGTAACACATATAACAATTGCAGCAGTTACTATGTTTTTACACAGAGGTGTAACTCATAAATCTGTAAGCTTTCACCCGATCGTAAGTCATTTTTTTAGATGCTGGTTATGGCTTACCACTGGAATGGTAACAAAAGAGTGGGTAGCTATACATAGAAAGCACCACGCAAAGTGTGAAACAAAGGATGATCCACACTCACCGGTTTATAAAGGCGTTTGGAATGTAATGTTCCTTGGGGTATTATTTTATAAACAAGAATCAAAATGCCAAGAAACACTTGAAATGTATGGACAAGAAACACCCGATGACTGGCTTGAAAGAAATGTTTATGCAAAATATAGCGGGAAAGGTATTCTTATTACGCTTGCTTTCAATATGTATATGTTCGGCATTGGAACAGGAGGACTGATTTGGTTAATTCAAATGGCATGGATTCCTTTCTGGGCTGCCGGCTTTATAAACGGAATAGGGCACTGGTTTGGATATCGAACTTTCGCATCAAAAGACACCTCAACCAATATATCTCCGTTAATTTTGCCGCTTGGAATTATAATCGGTGGTGAAGAATTTCATAATAATCACCATGCTTTCCCAAGATCTGCAAAACTTGGATACAAAAAATGGGAATTCGATATAGGTTGGATGTACATCAGAATCCTTGAAAGGTTAGGACTTGCAAAGGTTTCACATGCAACAATTGCCCCGGAATCCAAGTCAATGGTCTTCCAATTTGATGATAAAACTTCACACTTTGCAAATAAAATGCGTAGCTTGAGAAAGTTTGAAAAAATTGTTTTCTTGCGCGCGGTTAAATCAAGATTCGGTGATATAAAAGATGGACTTGAAACTTCTTACAAAAAAACTGCAAGAATTGCACTTACAGATAAAGATGCTATGACAAAAGAGGAAAATGCTACTTTTGCAAAGTTAATCAATTCAGATGAATGGATTAAAAAGGTAAATAATTTCAAAGACAAGCTTGAAGAAATTTGGCAAGGTGTTGGAATTGAGCTATCCGAAAGAACTCAAAAGATGAAACATTGGTGCAAAGAAATTGAAGCAACCGGTAATTCTGATTTAATAAAGTTTTCAAAGTATATTAAAAGAAAGATGGGAATCGTTGAAGAAAAAAATGTATGAGATCAAAGAAACATCTGCCGTATAAAATAGTTGCATTTATTGCTGTAATTACGATTTTTATGAATGTTATTTTATATTGCGGATTTTTTGTAGATTTTAATTAATTTTTTATATCATTATGGCAAATATTGGAGCAAGTGAACTAAGAAAGGGTTATATTGTAAATCACAACAATGCAATGTGGAAAGTTGTTTCAACTGAACATGTGAAACCTGGAAAGGGCGGAGCGTTCATTCAAACTGAAATGAAAAATATCAAAACCGGAAGCAAATTAAACGAAAGATTCAGATCGGAAGATAAAGTTGATAGACTCGTTCTTGAGTCAGTGGAGGCGCAATTTTCCTATAAAAATGGCAACGATGCGTATTTCTTAAGGATGGATTCTTTTGAAGAAATATCGCTAAATTACGATGAAATTGGCGATGATGCTATATTTTTGGTTGAAAATCTTATCGTTAAAATAGAATTTGTCGATGAAATTTTTATTGGAGTTATTTTTCCTGACAAAGTAAAATTAAAGGTAGTCGAAACAGAGCTCGAACTAAAGGGATCAACCGTTACAAGTGTTCAAAAACCTGCAATAATGAATAATGGCATGACAATCATGGTCCCGGGATTCATCAAAGAGGGCGAAGAATTACTAGTTTCAGTATCAGAAAGGAAATATGTTGAGCGAGCATAATGAAAGCCGATAAAAATCGTGAAATTGTTGATAACGTTTTTTCATCCGTTTCGGGTAAATATGATATAATGAACGACGCCATGAGTTTTGGAATGCACAGGCTTTGGAAAACCACTTTTACAAATCTAATCTCCGTAAAAACAAACGATAGCTTTATGGATTTATCTTGTGGAACTGGCGATATTGCAAAAATTTTGCTAAAAAAATACAATGAAAGGAAAATATCGGTAACTCTTTGTGACCCGGAGGAAAAAATGCTAAATCTTGCAAAAAAAAATATTATAAATAACGGAATTTCACTTGAAAAGATTAGCTTCCTACAAAGCCAGGCTGAGGATTTACAAAACGAAAATGAATTTGATTTTATAACACTCTCATTTGGCATAAGAAATTTTTCAAATATTCAACAGTCCTTGCAAAATTGCCTAAAAGCTTTAAAAAATGGAGGATTTTTTTATTGTATGGAATTTTCACCAAAACTATCAAATCAAACTTTTGCAAAGTTTTACAAAATGCACCTAAATACAATAATACCGTTTTTGGGCAAAGTAATTGCCAAAGATGAAGATTCATACAAATATTTATCGCAAAGTATTCAAAACTTCCTAACGCCAGATGAATTTTTAAATGAAATGAAAAATGCTGGATTTAAAAATATACAAAATGTAGAGTTAATGTTCGGCGGTGTTCAAATTTATTTTGGCGAAAAATAACCTTGACTTTTGAGAAATAAAGAGCAGAATTTAGAAAGTTGAACACCAAATATGGATGAAAAAAGCCCCTGCGACATAAACGAAAAATCAACATCCAACACAGTTTTCGCGGAAGTACCCGTACCAAGTAATTTTATCAATAAAAAAGTTTCATATTTAACCGTAAGTGATTTAGCAAAAGAAAAAATAAGAGAAATGCTTACAAAAAGGGGGAAGGTCTCGTCTGGTATTAAGGTTTCAATAAGAACAAAAGGCTGTAGCGGACTTGCGTATAAAATAGAATTTGCAGACTACAATGTCAATTTTACCGACAAAGATGAAATGGTTGAGATCGATGAAATACGGATATTTATCGACATAAAAGCATCTTTATTTATAATTGGAACCGAAATGCACTACGAAATCGAAAAATTTAAAGAGGGATTTGTTTTTCAAAATCCAAATGAAAAAGGGAAATGTGGCTGTGGATCATCTTTTTATGTATAAATATGTTGATAAAACTTTGCGAAATAGCAGCAATTGCAAATCTTAAAATCCACTATCCATGGGAAAAATCTGATAAACAAGAAGTAAAAATCAATGTAAGTGTTGAATATAATGAGTCAAAAGAATGCAAAAAAATAGAAGATGTTCTTGATTATGTCCAGCTTGAAGATTGTATTTTAAAAATTGTAAACGAAAAAACATTTGAGATAATCGAAGCATTGGGACATGAAATTTGCGATGCAACCTTAAAACAATTTCCGCAAATATTCAATATTGCAGTTAAAATTACAAAGATTGGCGTAATGAAGTCCGCAAAATCAGTATCAATTACAATAAAAAAGCAAAAAGAGCAGGGCATAAAAGTTGCATTTTCCCTTGGATCAAACCTTGGTGATAGAGATAGAAATTTATTGGCAGGATATAAAAAACTTTGCGAAAAGTTAGAATTATTTGATACAAAAATATCAAATTTTATCAATACAAAAGCGGTGTTGCCAAACGAATCACCAAAGCATTGGGATATTGATTTTCTAAATTGCGCAGTTAGCGGATTTACAAGAATTCAAAGTCCGGTCGAGATTTTAAGAATTTGTCAAGAGATTGAAAATGAAATTGGGGGAATAATTTTGGAACGCGAAAAAAATGCACCAAGAGTTCTTGACATAGATTTAATTTATTTTGGTGGAAAAATAGTTAGCATGGAAGACTTCCAAGTTCCACACAAACTTTGTTATTTCAGAAATTTCGTTCTAACTCCGTTTTTCGAAATAGAACCAAATTTAGTAATATCTGATTTTAATTTGATAAAATGAAAAAATTTGCGATATTAAATTTATCACAAGATTCATTTTCAAACGATACAAAATCTACAATATTCGATCT
>CANDYN010000057.1 GCA_947424985.1 Rickettsiales bacterium
GAATTTCTCTTTTTCGGTAAAAGCCGCATGCCTTCCGGTATTTTTGCTGATTTTAAAAAATACGATGCCAAAAAAGACGGCGATATCTCTTTGTCTGATGCAACTTTTTTAAGTAAAATATTATCAAGACGAAGAAAAATCCCACGAAGTCCAATCAAAAGCTTTTCGTAGGCTGAAATCTGTGCTTTATTTATATCTTGCCCATTTTTCGATAAAAAGTCGATTGAGATTGATATGAAATCAATAGAATTCACAACAATACCGCCAAAACCAGGCACAGCAACCTGAGTCAAATTGCCAAAATACCCCTCATTTGCAAAATATGCCCTCATTTCAAGCGGCAAAAGCAAATGAATTCCTCCGTATTCATCAATCAGAAAATGTGGAACTGATGAATCATTTTTATAAACCTGAACAGCTTTCTCGATATTCTCAGCCCTAACCGTTCCAATCAAAATCACTCTTATTTGATCGTCTTTTATATGATATTTCTTATCATCTTCGTCATATTCAAGCTCTCTTTTTGTAAAAACTTTCTTCCCGTTTTCAATTTTACCAAAATCCGTTATGGATAAATTTTTTTCGTTAAATAAACAACTCGAAAATTCCAAATGAACAGCATCCGATATTGCTTTTGTTTGAAAAAGCTTTAACTCATCGCAAATTTTAATTGCGGCTTCTTGGTTCATTTTAAAAACTATTTCATAATATTTTGGTTGGTTTTATAAAAAGTCAAGTTTTTAATTATAAAACAATCTTACGATACTTGTGCGATAGGAGGCTCTTCATTGCTATTTTCATGATTAGAAAGTATAAGTCTTCTTACAGCTTTATCAGATTTTAAAAATGGATATTCTAACTGTATCCAATTCAATGCTTTTTCATAATTATCATGAATATTAATATTGTATTTAGGTACATCTGTGTTTTCTTTTTTCTTTAATACATTAACATCAATATCGCCTAAATAAACAATTTCATTTTCTGCGACCTCAAACTCTGCAATACTAGCTTTTTTCGTGTCCTTATTCCAATCTCCAAAATAAGATTTTCCTTTACATGTTTCAAATTCTTTTAAATAATATTTACCCGGACTCACCGATAATGCGAAATATTGATCAAAAGGTTGATATATCTTCAACTTCTCTTCTGCTGCTTTTATTTCTTCTTCCGTTAATTTCTTTTCTCCACCAGACCCACTATTAAAATTTGGCTGCGCCCCCGAAGCGGCTACCAATACCACAACGGCCGCAACAACGGCCACGGTAACAATAACCTCTGCCGTATTCTCCAACATCTTCTTGGTGGCAATCGAATCATTTTTATTAGTATAAAAACATTCGCTATTTTTTTCTACATTACACCAATTCGTTTGACCAATTTCTTCGTTAAATTTCATTACAATCACACTCTTGTTTATGTAATAATCCTTACTTTTATTATATTTACCAAAAGAACAGCCATTCAAAAATAAAGCAATAGCAAGTAACCGTGATAACTTCCCCATTCAGCCCAACTAAAACGACTTAGATAAATCATCAAGTGCCTTAAATTCAGAAAGGGTTTTTTCAAGATCATCAAGTTTAATCATACAAGGCCCATCACTTGGCGCGCAGTCAGGATCATCGTGAACTTCAGCAAAAATTCCTGCAATTTTACTCGACGCCAAAGCTCCACGTCCCAATAATTTGACGAATTTTCTCTCACCGCCGGAAGTTCCACCTTGTCCACCAGGTTGTTGAACGGAATGGGTTGCATCAAAAATTACAGGATATCCAAAATCACGCATAATCTCAAGCCCACGCATATCAGAAACCAAAGTATTATACCCAAAGCTTGTTCCGCGCTCAGTTAACATCATATTTTTATTACCAAAACTTTCAAGTTTTTCTATAATATTTTTTGTATCCCAAGGAGCTAAGAATTGTCCCTTCTTAACATTTACGACTTTGCCTGTCTTTGCTGCAGCTTTAAGTAAATCAGTTTGACGACATAAAAATGCAGGAATTTGTAAAATATCTACTACATTTCCCATAATTCCACACTGATATTCATTATGAACATCGGTCAAAACAGGACAGCCAATATTTGATTTAATTTTTGCAAAAACATCAATTGCAGCGTCAATCCCAACGCCACGCTGACTCTTCGCGCTACTTCTGTTCGCTTTATCAAAAGACGATTTAAATATATATGAAACCCCAAGTTTCTTGCAAATTTCTGAAATCTTTTCCGCCATAAAAAGCGCATGATCACTTGATTCTATTTGACATGGACCCGAAATTAAAACCATTGGTTTATCATTTGAAATCTCAACGTTTCCGACCTTGATTATATTTTGCATAAAAAAAATAAAACTATGTTTTTAACTCACTATTTTGTTTAATTATCGCCCTTAAACTCCCAAAAGCAATAATATTTCCCTGTATTTTCTTCAAATCTTTGCCTTCATCTTCCGGTTTATAAAAAAACGACATATTTTTCCTAAAGTTAAAACCATCATGCGTTTTGCTTTCTTTTTGTTGTGATAAAAAATTAACATGAACAACATTGTACGCGGTATCAATTTTTACTTCTTCAAGATTTTGATTTACTTCAACTAATTTAATTCTTTCAAGTAACTTTTCAAACCTTAAGTCAGAAGATTTTCTTTTATCAAGTGTTAGTCTTATCGAAGGTCTTTTATATTGCGATGATTTATTTTTATTATCCGATATATTATGTTCAGCTAAATCAAAGTTTTTACTATTTTCAGAATAGCAAACCAGTGATGAATTTTTCTTTTGAGCAATTCCAACTATGTTTTTTGAAAGCCCGGTCTTTTTTACATCACAAAGAGATTTCTTCTTGACCTTCTTCAATTTTCCACTATAGTTGTTATTTTTTATGCTCGTATCATAAGAAAACTACGATTTACTATAAACTAAAAAATAGAAAAAGCAAGAAAAAAATGTACCACTCAAGACTTCTCCCCCATCCAAAAGGAAGGGGGATTAAATCATTTCTAACCAACATCTTTCGGTGAACCATCACCGGTTTCAGAATCTTGCGGAGCTGAGTCACTTGCGCCAGAGTCACCTTGCGGTTTATTTAAAATATCACCAATCTTCATCAAAGAATCTTGCAATTTTGACTGCGCATTATTAATCGCTTCAAGATCATCTTTTTCACGAACTTCCTTCAAATCTTTAACTGCAGATTCAATTTCATCTTTTATATCCGATGGAATCTTATCCTTATATTCATGAATAGATTTTTCAGCTTCATAAATTGCAGCATCAGCATGATTTTTCGCTTCAGCAAGATCTTTTCTTTGTTTATCAGCATCAGCGTTCGCTTCAGCATCTTTACGCATTTTCTCGATGTCTTCTTTTGAAAGACCACCGGAAGATTTTATCGTAATTTTTTGCTCTTTTCCTGAAGCTTTGTCCGTTGCAGAAACATGAAGTAAACCATTTGCGTCGATATCAAAGGCAACTTCAACTTGCGGCAAACCACGTCTTGCCGGAGCAATTCCATCAAGCATAAACTCTCCAAGCATTTTATTGTCTCTTGCCATTTGACGATCCCCTTGGAAAACTTTAATTCCAACCGTTGACTGATTATCCTCAGCTGTTGAAAAAATTTGCGTCTTTTTTGTTGGAATTGTCGTGTTTCTTTCAATCAAAACCGTCATAACTCCTCCCATTGTTTCAATTCCAAATGAAAGTGGTGTTACGTCAAGTAATACAACATCTTTTATATCACCCTTTAAAATTGCTCCCTGAATCGCTGCACCAATTGCAACAACTTCATCAGGATTTACACCTTTATGCGGATCTTTTCCAAAAAGTTTTTTTACCGTTTCGATTACTTTTGGCATTCTTGTCATGCCTCCAACCAAAACGACTTCGTCTATATCTGACATTTTGAGACCAGCATCAGCCAAAGCTTTTTCACAAGGCTTTATTGTATTTTGGATTAAATCATCGACCAATTGCTCAAGTTTTGCACGAGAAAGTTTTATATTCAAATGTTTAGGACCACTTGCATCTGCCGTAATATATGGTAAATTTATATCCGCTTCCATTGAATTTGAAAGCTCAATTTTGGCTTTTTCTGCAGCTTCTTTTAGTCTTTGAACAGCCAATGGGTCTTTTGAAATATCAACCCCCGTGTCTTTTTTAAATTCTTCAATTAAATATTTTTGAACACGATAATCAAAATCTTCTCCACCTAAAAAAGTATCTCCATTAGTTGATCTCACTTCAAAAACTCCATCTCCAATTTCAAGGACTGAAACGTCGAATGTTCCACCTCCCAAGTCATAAACAACGACTTTTTTTTCACCGCTTTTATCGAGCCCATAAGCAAGAGCAGCAGCAGTTGGTTCATTTATTATACGTAAAACCTCAAGCCCGGCGATTTGTCCGGCGTCTTTTGTTGCTTGTCTTTGTGCATCGTCAAAATACGCAGGAACAGTAATTACAGCTTTTGTAACTTTTTCACCCAAATAGCTTTCAGCCGTTTCTTTCATTTTTTGCAATACCTGCGCTCCAATCTGACTTGGTGAATATTCTTTTCCATCAACCTTAATCCAAGCATCACCGGTTTTTGCCTTAACAATCTTAAAAGACGAATGTTCTTGTTGTTTCTTAACTTCAGCATCATCAAATTTACGCCCAATCAATCTTTTTGATCCATACACAGTTCTTTCAGGGTTTGTAACCGCCTGTCTTTTTGCAATTGTTCCAACCAAAATTTCTTTATCGGTATATCCAACAATTGAAGGCGTTGTATTTAAACCTTCGCTATTAATTAAAACTTTTGGCTGACCGCCTTCCATTATTGCAACGCACGAATTCGTGGTTCCAAGGTCTATTCCTATAACAACATTTGATGACATAAATTATAAATAAATTTCAAAGTATATATAAACCAATAAAAAAATATTTCAAGGGTAATTTAAAAAATATTTCTTAAATCCATCTTATACACTATATTCATGATAATCATATATATAATAACAATGATAAAATCTAAAGTTTATAATAAAATATCTTATCTCAGTTGTGTTATCTGAACTCAATATTTTTAATTTAAAAGCATTGTTAAAAAAACTTGCAAATTAAAAAAATTACTTAATAATCGCAAATAATTGACGCTTTTAATATGAAAATTACGCAAAAGGTTAGGAAAATCCTAGAAAACTACGAATGCTTTAATGCCGGAGTTAAATCAAATATTGCGAGAATTTTAATGACCGGAAGCTTAGCTGGAACAGGAAAAATGGTAATTTTACCCGTTGATCAGGGTTTTGAACATGGACCTGAAAGGTCTTTTTCGGTAAATCCTGAAGCTTATGATCCGGATTATCACTTTAAACTCGCGATCGAAGCAAAGCTAAATGCGTATGCTGCACCACTTGGACCACTTGAAATGTCAGCTGATAAATTTGCAGGCTCTATTCCACTTATTTTGAAAATCAACCACTCAAATTCTTTATCTTCAAAAGAAACTTCACCCAATCAAGCAATTACAGCTTCGGTAAAAGATGCACTAAGACTTGGAGCTTCTGCGATCGGGATGACAATTTACCCTGGCTCCAATGGCTTTAATGATTCGGTAACCGATTTAAAAGAAATAATCCGTGAAGCAAAAGAACATGGCATTGCAAGCGTTATCTGGTCTTATCCAAGAGGCGAAGGCGTCAGCAAACAAGGCGAAACTGCAATTGATATTGTGTCCTACGCAGCACATATCGCAGCTTTAATTGGCGCACATATAATAAAAGTTAAACCTCCAATAGATTTGATTGAACAAGCGGAAGCTAAAAAAGCCATGAACGGAATGAAAACTGACACATTAAAAGATAGAATTGCAATAGTTAAAAGAGCATGCTTTAATGGAAAAAGACTTGTTGTTTTTTCAGGTGGAGCGGCAAAGGGAGATGATGAAATCTTAAAAGAAATTTCCGAAATTAATGCCGGAGGTGGAGATGGCTCAATTGTCGGACGTAATGCCTTTCAAAGAAAAAATGAAGATGCGAAAAAACTGCTTGCAAAAATTGTTGAAATATATAAAATATGAATATCTATACTAAATTATTTCTATCTTTGATGATTGGCAATTGCTCTTATTTTACCTATATAAAAACTGCCGAATATGGGCTTTCCTTATCGGGATTCTTATATATACTATCAATAATACTTTTTATTTTTGCTCTTTCAATCTATAAATTTTCTGAAAAATTAACAATCAAAAAGAGCGAAAAAGCGTTAAGTAACCTAAAAAATAATTGCTTTTATCTTTTATTTGCATCATTATTTTTATTATCCATGGGTAATATCGTCTCTGTCATAAATTTTATGTCTTGACATTTTACTTTTTCGTATTAGATTTTTAATAGTTTTGTAAAACAATGAAACATAGATATATTTTTGATAAGTTGGTTCGATCAAAGGCTATACATAATGCAATTGAAAATGAAAATTTGACTTTTTCATATAAACTTTTGGATGACGAACACTATGAAAAAGCGATTTTGAGAAAATTTAAAGAAGAATGCGATGAGGTTTGTGAGTGTTTAAACAAAGAAGAGATAGTTTCTGAACTTGCTGACGTTTTCGAAGTTATTGATGCAATTTGCACTCATTTCAAAGTCACAAAAGATGAAATCTTACAAAAACAAAAAGAAAGACGAGATGAGAGAGGCGACTTGCAAAGCAAAGAATATGCAAATTATGTGCAAATGGACGAAAACCATGCCATGAGCGAATATTTTGCAAATTATGCCGCGAAATCCGGTGGAAGATATCCGTTTCGTGAAGTTTTACGACATGATATCTCACTTCTTGCTGCGCTTGAAGACTTTCAAATTACAAATAAAGATAAAAGCGAGCTAAAAACAAGTATGCAACATGGTGAAAACTTTAAAACCTGCATTAAAAGATTTTGCAATGAACTTGGATTCTCGGAATATAAAATTATTGACTTAGCAACAGACGACTTTGACGAAAAAACAAAAATTGCAGAATCAAGTTTTATAATCAAAGTATCAAAAATTGCCGACAAAGATAGATTTTTACTCACGAGGGTTTAGGTTTTAACCGCCACCCTCTTCAAAAACCCTACTTAATCTCCCTAGGAATCATCATAT
>CANDYN010000058.1 GCA_947424985.1 Rickettsiales bacterium
AATGCGATTAAGGAGACATTAGTTAATGACAGTGTATTTGACATGATGGTGGGGGAATAAAAATATAATATAGTTCGCAATATAAAGAATTCTTGACTTTTATAAAGTCACGTGCATAATTATTTATAATGGTTGACGGTGTTTGCTACACTTAAATATCAGTTATATTTTTGTCCGAACTTCAATCGTACAAAGGACTCCTGTATGTCAGGAGTTTATCTGAATAAGATGCCCTTGAGCATTCAATAGGATAGACACTGGATATTTGGTGTAGCAAAACTCCTGGCGCCATTTAATTATTATTAATTATTTGGTTTTTTTATGACTTTTACACAAAAACAATTAGCTGATCAGGCTAAAACTCAATCGAAAGCACTTAACATGTATTTTGAATCAATTGCTGATCTTACATTAAGAGAGGAAATTGTTAAATTTATGATGAAAATTGGTGAAGCAGCTGGAATAGAAGTTAATCACAGTGCGATTAAGAAAACTTTACAGAGTGATGAGGTTTTTGATATGATGATTGGAAACAAACTTAAGTAACAATTTCTCCGGAAAGTGAGTTTTTATTAACCAGATTGATTTTTACGTTTCGTATTTGTCCGATCAGGTTTTTTCGCTCTTGTTCGTCTTTTATGTCACATAGAACAATTTGTAAAAACTCACTTCTTCCTGCAACTTGCGTTTCGTACCTTGTTGGTTTTTCTTCAAACAAAACCGGAATTATTTTTGATTTCATTGTATCATTAAAGCCGTGCTGCTGAGATTCAAGTAAATCTTGCAATCTTTTTAGTCTTTCAGCCTTGATTGCTTCAGGGACTTGTTGCTCATTTTCTGCTGCCGGGGTTCCGGGTCTTTGTGAGTATTTAAACGAAAAAGACTGCCCTTCGAATTTAATTTCTTGCACGAGATTCATTGTATCTTCAAAATCTTCGTCTGTTTCATCGGGAAAGCCTACTATAAAGTCCGATGAAAAAATAATATCCGGACGAACTTTTTTAAGATTATTCATTATATCTATATATTGCTCCCTTGTATATCTTCTATTCATTGCTTTTAGGATTTTCGTTGAGCCCGATTGAACTGGTAAACTCAAAAGTGGCATAAGCTTTTTTTCGTATCCATGAACTGCGATTAGATCATCCGTCATATCATTTGGGTGAGAAGTTGTATAACGAATCCTTTCAAGTCCGTTAATTTCAGCAATTTTTACGATTAAATCGGATAATCTCCAAGGCAGCCCTTTCTTATCGTGTCCATGAAACGCATTTACATTTTGCCCTAAGAGAGTTATTTCGCGCACACCGTTGTCAATATTTCTTTTGATTTCATCAACAATATCCTCGACCTTTCTTGAAAACTCAGCACCACGGGTATATGGAACAACGCAAAATGCACAAAATTTATCACACCCTTCTTGGATCGTTATAAAAGCTGAAGATTTTGTTTTAGACAATCTTTCTTCGGGTAATTTATCAAATTTCTCATCCGGTGCAAAATCGATATTTATAAGTTTTTTTTCACCTTTTTTTGCTTTTTCAATTAGGACCGGAAGTTCATGATATGACTCAGGACCAACTACGATATCAACATATCTTGCTCTTAAAAAAACTGCATCTCCTTCCGCTTGCGCAACGCACCCTGCCATCGTTATTATCATTTCCTTTCCGTTTTCAAGAAGCATTCTATCTTTTTCGCCTTTAATTCTCCCCAGCTCTGAATATATTTTTTCAGCAGCTTTTTCGCGAATAGTACAGGTATTTAAAATTACAAGTTCTGCGTCTTTATAGTCATCAAAAACTTCGTAGCCCATTGAACTTAAGATATCCGTCATTCGCTCTGAGTCATAAACATTCATTTGACATCCGTAAGTTTGAATACAGGCTTTTTTCATAGGTTAAAACTAAATTAGGGTATATTTTTTGTGTGAAACGAGATATTGAGCAAGGATTTTTGTCAAAGAAACTGCTGTAAAGAACGATAAAACAATACCAATAATTAAAGATACTGCAAAACCTTTTACAAAAACGGTTCCAAAGAATAGTAACATTGATGCAGCTATTATAGTTGTTACGTTTGAATCAACAATTGCAGACATTGCGCCGTTAAAGCCGCTATTGATCAAAGAAAATTGAGTGAAAGCCTTTTTATCGAATTCTTTCATTTTTTCATATATCAAAACATTTGCGTCAACTGCCATTGCAATTGTCAAAAGTAAACCGGCCATTGATGCAAGAGTTATTGTTATTCCAAAAATTGAAAAAACCGAAACGGTCAGGAAGGTATTTGTTAAAAGACCGAAAAGCGCAATAATTCCGAGTTTTTTGTAAAATATTATCATAAATATTAATATCATTAAAAACCCTGCAGCCATTGAAATTGCAGAGGTTTTAATTGATTTTGCTCCAAGGCTTGCATCAATTAGCTTTTCTTCAATAATACTAAATTTTGTCGGAAGAGAGCCGGATTTTAGAGATATTGCAAGGTTTTTAAGCTCTTGTGAGGTAAATTTTCCTGAAATACTTGCGTTTCCGGACATAATTGGCTCGTTGATTCTTGGTGCAGAAATAACTTTTCCGTCAAGAACAATTGCCAGACTTGAACCGACATTAAGCGAAGTAACTTTTGCAAAGTCTTTTGCTCCTTTTGAATTAAACCCAATTGCAACTGTTGGGGATATATTGTCAAAGGATATTCTTGCATCAGATACATCACTTCCTAAAACACTTGGTTCTTTTGTTACAACCTGGTATATAGGCTTTTCACCTTTTTGATTTTCAAGAGGAAGCACAATATATTTATTATCAAAAACATTTTTTGGATTATCGGTATAAGGCATCATCTGATTTACAAGATGAAAAGTTAGCTTTGCTGAGGAAGATACAAGGGTTTTTACTTCATCACTTGATGTTTCATTTGGAATTTGAAGCACAACAGTATCACTTGATGCTCTATATATATTAATTTCTCGTGTTCCAAGTGCATCTATTCTATTTCTTATGATACTAATTCCATTAGCAATAACTTCATCTTGTATTGCCTTTATAGCTTCATCGTCATATTTCACAAGCTGCGCTTTTCTATCAATCACAAGTTTTTTATCAACGCTATCAAGCTCTTTAAAGTTTAAGTTATCACTATCTTCAAAAACTATTCCATCTTTTGAAACGGATTTTACTTTAAAATCATTAAATCTTGCAAATTCTTTTGCAATTGATTCATATTTTTCTTTCATGTAAGTATCTAAATCAGGCTCTAAGCTCAAGTGCAGCCCACCAATAAGATCAAGTCCCAGGTTAATTTTCGGAAAAGGTAGCTTTTTTACAAAGTTATTTCCAAAAATATTCAAAACATTGCAAGTGAATATATACCCTGAGATTAAAAAGAGCAATAAAACGCCATAAAATTTTGCTTTTAGAGTACTATTCATAGCTAAAATTATCTTTATTATCTTTGTATATCCTGCTAATTGCAAAAGTCAAATCAATTTTCTTGCAAATAAGATAAAGTGTTTTTAGACTAAAATTTGAATGTTTGTATATGGTAAATTTGCATAAATTAACAATAAAGCAAGCGAATAAAATGCTTCAAAATAAAGAGGTTAGCGCGACTGAATTGACAAAAGAGTATATCAAAAGAGCAAAAGAATCAGAGCTCAATGCATATATTACAATTACTGAAGAAATAGCGCTAGAGCAAGCAAATAGGTCTGACAAGAACATCGCAAGGGGGGTTGCGAAAAAACTTGAAGGCATTCCGATTGGCATAAAAGATATTTTTTGTACGGACGGTGTACGGACGACCGCTGCATCAAAAATGCTTGAAAATTTTATCCCAAGTTATAATGCCGATGTCGTTGAAAAATTATTCGATGAAAATTGCGTCATGATTGGAAAAACGAATATGGACGAATTCGCAATGGGCTCTACTACAAGTAATTCATATTTCGGACCGAGTATTAATCCACTTAAATCAAAATCTGATCCAGATGCAAAATTAACTCCAGGAGGATCTTCCGGAGGATCTGCTTCTGCCGTTGCCGGAGATTTATGCATTGCAGCTCTTGGATCTGACACTGGAGGATCAGTTCGTCAACCTGCTGCTTTTTGTGGTTTAGTTGGAGCTAAGTCAAGTTATGGAGTTTCTTCAAGATACGGAATGCTATCTTATGCGAGTTCCTTTGATCAAGCCGGATTCTTAGGAAATTCAGTTGAAGATGTTGCGTATTTAATGGAAGTAATTGCAGGATTTAGCGCACAAGACTCCATGATGTATAAACATAAAGAGTACGACTTCACAAGCAATCTTAACAAGGGCGTAAGTGGAATGAGGATTGCTATTCCAAAACAATTTAGCTCAAAGGATGTTCCGGAAAGTACACTTAAATCCCTTGAGGGGGCGATTAAATATTTTGAAAAAAATGGTGTCACACTTGATTTTATTGATTTACCTACGATTGATAAATCAATAAATGTATATTACATAATAACACCTTCTGAGGCATCTTCAAATCTAGCGAGATTTGACGGAATTAGATATGGCTTTGCTCCTGATTCTAAGAGTATTAAGGGTATCGATGAATATTACACAAAAGTAAGAACAGAGGGCTTTGGGGAAGAGGTTCGTAAGAGAATGATCATTGGAAATTATATTTTATCATCAAAACATTACGATGAATATTACACAAAGGCACAAAAAGTTCGCAGAATTATAAAAAATGAATTCGATGACGCTTTTAAAAATTACGATGCAATACTCTGCCCAACTGCTTTAAATGTTGCTTTTGATGTCACAAAAGCCGATGAAAATCCTGTTACAACATGTTTAAATGATATATGTGTTGCCCCGGCAAATATAGCCGGACTTCCTGCAATATCTGTTCCGTTTGGGAAAAATCATGATGATCTGCCAATTGGAATGCAGATCATTACAAACAGACTGGAAGATGCTAAGATGTACCAAATTGCCAAAGCTTTAGAGACTGGTGGGCTTGAGTTTTAAAGAAATGAGCGCATTGATTAACTTACTTTTTTCTTGACATCAGTAGAATGGTTTTTATAAATAGTCAAGATTATTGCTTAATTTATGACTAAAAAAGTTATACATATTACCACAGGAGAAATGAACGATAAAATGCTTGATGAATTTATTACACGACTAGAAAACAGCGTTCATAAAGATGAAAACGGAGTAGAGTTTTGGTATGCCAGAGAATTCCGGGAGGTTCTTGAGTATGCAGAGTGGAGGAATTTCGAAAGAGTTATAAACAAAGCAAAATTATCATGCGAGCAATTCGAACAGCCAATAGATGCCCATTTTGTTGATGTCAACAAAATGGTAAAAAGTGGCGTTGCTCCGATTCCAGTGCAAGATTACAAGCTTAGTCGTTATGCTTGCTATTTAATAGCACAAAATTCAGATCCAACAAAAAAAATAGTTGCCTTTGCACAAACCTATTTTGCCGTTCAGACAAGAAGACAGGAAATTGAAGATCACAAACTCAGAGATTTATCGGAGGATGACAGGAGGATAAAATTACGTTCTGAAATAAAGGAGCACAATAAAACACTTGCCAGTACAGCCAAAACTTTTGGCGTAATAGAGCCTTTGGATTATGCCGTATTTCAAAATGCCGGCTATAAGGGATTGTATAATGGAAAAACAAAACAGGATATAGCAAAACATAAAGGATTATCAAAAGCACATGATATACTTGATCACATGGGGAGTGAAGAACTAGCTGCAAATTGGTTTAGAGTAACGCAAACAGAGGCTCAACTTAAGAAAGATGAGGTTTATGGAAAGCAAAATGCAAATAAAACTCATTTTGAAATAAGTCAAAAGGTTCGCAATACAATGGTCAATAAACCCGAAGACTTGCCAAAGCCTCAAAAAAGTGTAAAACAATTAGAAAAGGAAAAACTGAAAAATACCACAGTAAAATTAAAGAAATAATTAATAAATATGCAAAACAAATTCATGAAACTCGCAATAATACAGGCTGAACTTGCATATTCAAAAAGCGAAGTTCCAATTGGCGTTGTTATTGAAAAAAATGGAGAAATTTTGGCTGAAAGCTATAATCAAAGTGAAATGAATAACAATCCGTGCCTTCATGCTGAAATTTTGGCAATTAAACTTGCGTGCGAAAAACTTGGAGAAAAATATTTGATTGGCTGTAGTCTTTATACAACTCTTGAGCCTTGTTATATGTGTTCCGGAGCAATCTCTTGGGCGAAAATTGAAAATTTATATATAGGTACAGAAGATAAAAGATTTGGAAGTGTTTTAAACGGGCTTGAGATATTTAAAAACGGCAATTTAAACCATAAGCCAAATGTTTACGATGGGATTATGCAAAACGAATGTAGTGAGATTTTAACCAGGTTTTTTAAAGAAAGACGATGAAATCAAAATATGAAGAATACATTAAAACACATAAATTTCATTTTGATGAGCTGCAGGCAAAACTGTGCGATATTTTAGATGAGTATTTGATTCCAAAAGGACTATTTCAAAAATATTCTCATAGCGGAGTTTATATCTATGGAGGGGTTGGAACCGGGAAAACAACTATAATGGATTTATTTTTCTCAAATACGCAAATAAAGCAAAAAAAACGAATACATCTATCCGCCCTGCTTCGTGAAATCGAAGAAAATATCGAAGTTGCAAAAAAACTTAAATATAAAGATCCAATGGAATATATTTTCAAACAATATTCAAAGTTAAAGCTTTTTTGTATAGATGAATTTGAAATTCATGATATAGTTTCAAGTATATTAATAAGGAGGCTTATGATATATTTAATCAACAAAGGCTGTATTTTTAT
>CANDYN010000059.1 GCA_947424985.1 Rickettsiales bacterium
ATTCAAAAAATAAAAAACGAGGAAAGATATCGAGATTTCAGAGTCGTAAAGCGTGACTTAAATCAATATCCAGTTGCTCAAATAAAAGAAAAAGATATAGCAATTTGGTGTAGTAACGACTATCTCGGAATGAGTCAAAATCAAGAAGTGATCGATGCTTTTATCGAATCTGCAAAAAAAAGTGGCGTTGGAAGTGGTGGAACACGAAATATTTCCGGAACAAGTTTTGAAATCGATAAACTTGAAAAAGATATTGCAAAATTTCACGAAAAACAAGATGCAATCGTCTTTACTTCGGGATACATCTCAAACCTTGCAACTCTTTCAGCAATTACGTCAATAATTCCGAAAATTGTAATTTTTTCGGACAGCAAAAACCATGCATCTATAATCTCAGGAATAAAACATAATCGGGCAAATAAAGAAATTTTTAAACATAACGATATCGATGATTTAGTTGAAAAAATTAAAAAATACCCGATCGATACACCAAAAATAATTGTATTTGAAGGAGTTTATTCAATGGATGCCTCAACTCCAAAAATCTTGGAAATTGTAGAAATTGCAAAAAAATATAACTGCCTAACTTATATCGACGAAGTTCATGCAGTTGGTCTTTACGGAAAATCAGGACAAGGAATTGCATCACATTTTGGAGTTGCAAATGAAATTGACTTTATCGAAGGAACCTTTGCAAAATCCTTCGGTGTAATCGGCGGATATGTCACTTGCAATCAAATCTTTAAAGATGCAATTCGCCTAAATGCGTCAAGCTTTATCTTCACAAGCTCCCTTCCACCCGCAATTTGCTCTGCAATCTCAAAATCAATCGAAATAATTGCATCAAAACAAGGCGATCTCTTGCGCGAAAAGCATTTTAAAATAACCGATTATATTAAAGATTTTTTCATGGAAAATAACATCAATTTTCTAAGTGACGGTGCGGTAAATACACATATAATCCCACTAATAATAAACGATGCAATAAGAGCCAAACAGATATCTCAAAGACTTGAAGATGAGTTTGAAATTTATATTCAAAATATCAACTATCCAACCGTCTCAAAAGGAAAGGAAAGGCTTAGAATTACAGCATCTCCTTTGCATACAATCGAAATGGCGAAGCATCTTTGTGAAAGTGTTAAAAAGTGTGTTTACCCTTAATCTTTCTTTTTTACTTGAATATAATATATTTTGTTTTACTTAAAAACTAGATTTATGTAAAAAAATATGCCAAAAGTGACATTTATTAATAAAGATGAGTCTCAAACAACAATTGATGCACCTATGGGTCTATCTTTGCTTGAAGTTGCACATACAAATAACATCGATCTTGAGGGTGCTTGCGAAGGATCTCTTGCCTGCTCAACTTGTCATGTAATTGTTGACCCAGAATGGTTTGACAAGCTAAAACCAGCGGAGGAAGATGAAGAAGATATGCTCGACCTTGCTTTCGGACTTACAAAAACCTCACGTCTTGCGTGTCAAATTATCGTAAAAGAAGATATCGATGGAATCATCGTTCGTCTTCCAAGAGGTACGAGAAATTTGTAGATTTTACTTGAATATTAAAATAATTGTGTTTAAATAAAATTACTTTTTATTAGAAAATGAGAATTCCATTAGGAAATAATTATGTTATCACTGTTTGTAAAGAAGGCCAAAGGTTCGTCGCAATTTTTGCGGGCGTTACTCTTATTTTATTCTTAATACATCCGGTATTATTTACAATTGGACTTTTTGCAACATCTTTCTGTATTGCATTCTTTAGAGATCCTGAGAAAATTATTCCAAGTCAAGAAGGAATTATAATAAGCGCCGGAGATGGAAAAGTTACACACGTTGAAATAGTTGATGCACCGGAAGAAATAAAATCACTAAAAGGTGAAGAAATGCTAAAAATTAGCGTATTCTTAAGCGTTTTCGATATACATGTAAATCGTATCCCGGTTGGAGGTAAAATCAAAGAAGTTGTTTATACCCCAGGTAAGTTTTTCTCAGCTGCTCTTGAAAAATCAAGCACAGAAAATGAAAGATGTGCAATCGTAATTGAAAATCACGAGAAAGACCTTATTGGATGTGTTCAAATCGCCGGACTTGTTGCAAAAAGAATTGTCTGTGAAGCAAAAGAAGGTAATGAATATAAAATCGGAGATAGATATGGAATGATTCGTTTTGGCAGTAGAATGGATATATATTTGCCGAAAAAGTATCATGCAGCTGTAGCTGTTGGACAAACGGCAATAGGCGGGGAAACTGTCCTTGCAAAAATTAAATAATTTATGTCCAAACCAAGCAAAAAAGAAGCAGAAAACGCCGTTCTGACCTTGATAAAATATATATCAGACGGCGATGTTGCTGAAGAGGTTTTGCAAAACACTCCGACACGTGTAATTAAATCTTATGAGGAGATTTTTTCTGGATACGGACTTGACTTAGACAAAGAGTTTTCAAAATCGTTCGATAACTCTTTTAACTATCAAAACCAAGTGTTTATAGACAATATTCGCTTTTCATCAATTTGCGAACATCACATGCTTCCAATTCGCGGCTTTGCAAATATCGCATATATTTTAGACAAAAAAGCAATCGGACTAAGTAAAATCCCAAGAATCGTCGAAGTTATATCAAAAAGATTACAACTCCAAGAGAGAATGACAACTGAAATTTTACAAGCTGTCCAGAAATATACCGAAGCAAAGGGCGTTGCGGTGCATATCTCCGCAAAACATGACTGTATGAATATCAGGGGAATCAAAAAACATGAATCACGCACCACGACAATGCTATTTTCTGGTGAGTTTTTAGAGAACCAGGATAGAAAAAACGAGTTTTTGTCGCTTGTGAATAATTCAAGAAAATAAGCCAACTTCCTATAAATTTCTCCGTTCATTACTCAAAAAAAACTTCCCCTTGACATTTATTTTTATTTTGCTATTTTCTCCTTTTGGTTGATTTTATGGAAAAAAAAGGGGGGCAAGTTATAAAGACAATACAAGGTAAATATATCGATCAAGCTCAACAGACAATATACGGAATATCACTACTACGTAAAAAACTCGATTTTTATAAAAAACAAAGATTGGGAATGAAAATTAAAGATTTTTTATACCAAGTGCAAAGAAAAACACACCTCATGTTCAGGAAAATATTATAGATATTGTAGCCAAAAAACATATTAATAGCATACAAGAGAGTAATGATACAATATGGCATATGTATGAAGGACCAAAATATGAAGAAATTAGGAGGCGTTATTCCGAAAAAAAATATTGGGCGATGAAAATGTACAGCGACTATGGTAATAATGCATATAGTGATATGGAAATATTAAAAAAGATGATTGATCTTGGAAATGATGAAGAGTGTGATATAAAAAAAGTTAATGAAAAATATAATACACTTAACAAACAACACATCGACAAATTCATACAAAAACATGATTTACTTGAATTTAACTATACTAAGAAACTTGAAGCAGAAGAGCTCCAAAGAAAGCAAGGCAGGCAATCAAAAGAAATAGCAAGGGACGTATGGATGTTTAGCTAAACACACTACTCGTCCCTTCCTTTAATTCCCTTCTTGATATCAAACTTAGCTTTTTTTACAACTCCGCCATTTGGAAGTAATTTTTTCAAAAACTTTCCGGTTAAACTTGCTTCGCAATTTGCAATTTCCTCCGGCGTCCCTTGTGCTACGATTTCTCCACCTAGGTTTCCACCTTTTGGACCGATATCAATCACGTAATCCGAAGTTTTTACAACATCTAAATTGTGCTCAATGACTATCATACTATTTCCATAGTCAACCAAAGTATGTAATACCTCAAGCAATTTCTTAACATCGCAAGAATGTAATCCTGTAGTTGGTTCATCCAAAATATAAAGCGTATTTCCCGTTGCACGTTTTGATAGCTCCTTTGAAAGCTTGATACGCTGTGCCTCACCACCCGAAAGCGTTGTTGCCTGTTGTCCGATTTTGATATATCCAAGACCAACGTCGCAAAGCGCTTTTAGCTTTTCTTTTATCATTGGAATATTTTTGAAAAACTCAAGAGCCTCGCTTGACGTCATGTTTAATACATCCGAAATAGACTTATCTTTATATTTTATTTCAAGCGTTTCTTTGTTGTATCGCTTACCTTTACATGAATCACAAACTATATAAACATCGGGTAAAAAGTGCATTTCAATCTTTATAACTCCGTCTCCTTGACACTTTTCACATCTTCCGCCTTTTACGTTAAATGAAAATCTTCCGGGCTTATACCCCCTTGCTTTTGACTCAGCAAGTGCAGTATAATGATCACGAATATTATTAAAAACACCAATATAAGTCGCAGGATTTGAACGAGGAGTTCTTCCGATTGGAGATTGGTTTATTTCAATAATCTTGTCAATATGCTCAATTCCCTCAATTTTATCGTGTAATCCTGGCGTTTTTGACGACCCATTGATCTTGTTATTTATCGCCTGATACATAGTATCAATTATCAAAGTCGATTTTCCACCACCCGAAACTCCAGTTACGGCAACAAACATTCCAAGTGGAATTTCAAGAGTTAGATTTTTCAAATTATGCTCCCGAGCATTTACAATCTTTATGAAAGTATTCTTCCCATATCGACGTCTTGCCTCAGGAACGGGAATTGAATCTTTTCCAGATAAAAACCGTCCGGTGATGCTATTTTCGTCGTTTTTTACATGATCAACGCTTCCTTGCGAAACAATATATCCGCCGTCAATTCCGGCACAAGGACCGATATCAACAAGATAATCCGCTTCACGCATTGTATCTTCGTCGTGCTCTACCACCAAAACCGTATTTCCCATATCACGTAAATTTTTTAGCGTTTGAATTAATTTATGATTATCAGATTGATGTAGTCCAATCGACGGCTCATCCAAAACATACATAACACCGGTTAAACCACTTCCAATTTGAGATGCAAGACGAATTCTTTGCGCTTCACCGCCCGATAAAGTTGCAGAAGATCTTCCAAGGTTTAAATAATCAAGCCCAACGTCAAGTAAAAAAGTGAGTCTTTCTTGTATTTCCTTTATAACTCTTTCAGCAATTTTCCCTTGGTTTTCAGTCAACTTTTTTGGTAAATGAGTAAACCATTCTTTTACGTCCAAAACCGTCATAGCTGTTACATTTCCTATGTGTTTATCATCAATTTTAACACATAAAGATTCCTTTTTGAGCCTGTGTCCGTCGCAAACATGACACGCAACAAGATTTTGATAACCCTTTAAATTCGATGCAACGTCATCGTCTTCCGCATCGTCTTTTCTTTTAACTAAATCTTCAATCACACCGCCAAAAACTCTTGTAATTTTATGCTTCCTAAAATCGTCATAAAACGTAAACTCAACTTCAGATTTGTGTCCTTTTAATACTATACTTCTAGCCTCTTCCGATAGCTCCTTAAAAGGTATATTAAGATCAAATTTAAAATGCTTCGCAACACTTTCAAGAACCTGTTTGTAATATCTCGGATTCAGCCTATTCCAAGGTTCAATCGCACCTTCAAGCAATGAAAGATTTTGATCAGGAACCATTAATGCAACGTCAAAGTGATTTTCGGTTCCAAGACCGTCGCAAGCCTGGCAAGCACCAAACGGAGAATTAAATGAGAAAATCCGCGGCTCAACTTCTTCAAGCGTAAAATCAGAAACAGGGCATGAAAATTTTTCGGACATTATCAAAACCTCTCCTTCTTTATGCCCCGATTTATCCTTTTTATCTGCCGGCAATGAAACAATCTCAACATGCAGTAATCCGTTCGATAAACGAAGTGAATTTTCAATACTATCCGCCAATCTATTCCCGATATCTTCCGTAATTACAATCCTGTCAACAACAACTTCAACATTGTTTTTCTTGTTTTTATCAAGCTTTGGAATAGTATCTAGTTCAAGATTTTCTCCATTGACTTTAACCCTTTGATATCCCGCTTTTTTTACATCCAAAAGTTCTTTTGCAAACTCCCCTTTTTGTCCCCTGATTATCGGAGCTAAAACATAAATCTTAGTACCAATCGGTAATTGAATAATTTTTTTTACCATGTCAGATGAAGTTTGACTCTGAATCGGTAAGCCTGTAGCAGGAGAATATGCAACCCCTGCACGTGCATACAAAACACGTAAATAATCATAAATTTCTGTTACCGTAGCAACGGTCGACCTCGGATTCTTAGAAGTCGTTTTTTGGTCAATAGCAATAGCAGGCGAAAGCCCCGTAATTGAATCTACATCTGGTTTTTCCTGTAAATTTAAAAACTGCCTCGCATAGCTTGATAAGCTTTCAACATATCTTCTTTGCCCCTCTGCATAAATTGTTTCAAACGCAAGACTTGATTTCCCTGATCCGGATGGACCCGTAATAACAATAAGCTGATTCTTCGGTAGGTCTATGTCAATGTTCTTTAAATTATTTTCTCTTGCACCACGAACACTGATAAACTTTGCTTCAGACATATTTAAAAACTTAATATAAATTAAAAACCATCTATATTTTAGTTGTCAAGTTTTTATTTCATAAAAACTTGACGGTCTCGCGATGCTCGGCTGTCAAGAAAGTTTTGCGCTGATGTCATCCCAGCCTTTGCTGAGATGACACGAATGATAGAGTAATATTACCCTCTCAAAGGGAGAATTTATGAAGTAAAAACTAAACCGCAACCTTCAAAAGCTTGACAGCCTTCGAATTAATCACATCTCCGCCAACTCTCTTAGTGCAATAAAAAGACACAAAAGGCTTTGCGCTAAATGGATCTTTTT
>CANDYN010000060.1 GCA_947424985.1 Rickettsiales bacterium
TAAATCGTTTGCAAAAAATTGCTGATTTTATCTTTGTTTTCGCTCATGCTATTTGTGATACTAATTTCTATTAGTGAGGCTTTTGTAAAAGTCCAGTAAAAAAGCAACAAGACAAGAAATTCCGATTGTAATTGCGATCGAAAGTATTGTATATATCGTTTTTTCGTTTTTCGCAAGCTTTTTAACAAAAGCCCCGTCTCCGCTTAATACAACGTTAAAATACTCAGTGAAGATTGCTTTTATTTCTCCATTTTTTTTATCCAAAACATAAACTTTTGCGATGTATTTTCCGGTTTTTGCCGTTTTCGGTATATTAATTTTTTCTCCAAAGAGTCCGTTTTCTTTAATTTTGATACCTTCTGTACTTATGTTCATAAGATCTTTTGATGTTAAGTCGTAATCAAGCGCAGGATTTGTTTTGTATTTTAAAAACCGTGTATAGTTTTTTGTCGTAGATCTTATATCTAAAAAGCCGTAATATTTTACCTTTTCTGTTTTATTTGAAGTTTTAACCAGTCCAAATCTGTTTTTAATCCTTGGTTTTATTTCGTATGCAACCTCGTCAAGATAGGTTAAAAGTACATAATCATAGTTATTTTTTTCTAACAGTCCGTAAACATTAATGCTTTTGCCGGAAAAAATATCTCCGACATATATTGTATTTTTTGACAAGTTTATATCAAAGTTTGCTGCATTTGAAAAGCTTGTGAGTAGGAACAAGAAAAGGCCTGAGACGAAAATTTTTGTCATATTATGATAAAACTGAGATTATATAAGGGTGCTGACCAATTGACAGAAGCTTGAATCCAAACTGTGTTGCGATTGCTATTAATAAAATTCCGAAGCCAAGTTTTAAAAATGAGGTCGGTATAACTTTCGCAAGACCATTTCCAATTCTAACACCAAAAGCGGCGAATACGCAGGAAAATATTGCAATGAACGGATCGATAAAGCCTGTTGATGAGAATTGCATAATACATGCCGGTGTCGTACTAATTAAGGCAACCAAGGCTGATGTCATGGACGCAACCGCGATCGTTCTTCCGAATAAATACATAATTGCAGGCATGGCAATAAACCCACCACCAATCCCCATTAGCCCAGATAAAATTCCGATTGAAAATCCGCAGATCATTATCTTTGACCAATTTTGTATCCAATATTTTTTTCGTGCAGAATATTGACTTGAGACTTTCGGTGTAATTCCAAAATTTGATATAAAAGTTTCAAACTCTGCAACGCTTGAATAAAACTTTTTATCTCCGTGTTTTATACTTCTTGATGTTCGCTGTTCCTCTCTTTTTATTCCACCGACAAAAAGCGAAATAAAACCGTCAAAGCTTGTGAAGATCCCAATATATCCAACAAAAATCATATACATTGCGTATATTGCGGTATGAAAATATTCATTTGCGCTCATCAATATGAAGATTTTTGTTCCGCAATATGAGCCTAAGACGCTAAAAATTCCAAGTTTTAATCCAATTCCAAATTTAATATTCCCGGATCCTGCATTTCTTAAGACATTTACACTTGAAATTGCCATAATTTGGAGCAGGGACGTTGCAATTGCGATATTTGTCGGTATTCCGGAGAAAATCATGATCGGAACAGCGATAATCCCACCACCAATTCCATAAAGTCCTGATAATAATCCAGATAAAAGCCCGATTGCAACAAGCGATTGCAAACTTATTGACATTTGTGCAATCGGTAGGTATATATCGAACATAAAATTATCTTGAATAATATTTTCAGTAGTATATCACAAAAAATACGTCTTTGCAAGCAAAATATGTCTGAAAGTAAAAAAACTTCAGTAATTAACCTAGGTTGTCGCTTAAACGGCTATGAAAGCAGTGTTATTGACGGAATTTTAAAACAAGAAGGTATGAGTGAGGATTGTATCGTGATAAATACTTGTGCGGTAACTGCTGAAGCTGAAAGAAAATCAAGGCAGGAAATTAGGCGAATCAAAAAACTCAATCCGGACAAAAAAATCTTGGTTACTGGCTGTGCATCTCAGATAAATCCTGATCAATTTACAAGCATGATTGAAGTTGACAAGGTTATTGGAAATGGATATAAAACCGATGCGAATGTTTATAAAGAAATTGCAGGAGAGTGGACTTCGGGGCTTCAAGTTAACACAGAAAAAGCAATTATTAACGATATAATGTCAATAAAAGACACGGCGCTTCATTTAGCTCCGGATACACAGGATAGAACAAGGGCGTTTGTTCAAATTCAAAACGGTTGTAATCATAGATGTACTTTTTGTATAATCCCGTATGGACGTGGAAATTCACGCTCTGTTCCCGTTGCTCAGATTATTGAAAATATTGCAAAATTGGTTGACGAAGATGGATATAACGAAGTTGTTTTAACCGGTGTTGATATTACGGATTACGGCTCAAATTTACCGGCAAATCCAAGCCTTGGTTCGCTCTGTAAAAGGATTTTATCTCATACTAGCTTGAAACGTCTCAGGCTTTCATCGATCGATGTTGCTGAGGTTGATGAAGATATATTGGATTTACTTGCAAATAACGAAAGATTTATGCCATATTTTCACATAAGTTTGCAATCTGGAAATGATTTAATTTTAAAAAGAATGAAACGGAGACATTTGCGTGACGATGTTTTTAAATTTTGTGAAAAAATTAGAAATTTACGCCCCAATATCGGCCTTGGTGCTGATATAATTTGTGGATTTCCAACTGAAACCGATGAAATGTTTGAAGATACAAAAAACCTACTTCGTGAAACTGGGATTTGTTATCTTCACGCTTTTGCATATTCCCAAAGAAGCGGAACACCAGCCGCAAAAATGCCACAAGTCTTACTTTCAAAAAGAAAGGAACGAACGGCTGGGTTAATTAAAATTGGTAATGAAAACTTAGAAGAGTTCTTGAAAAAAATGGTTGGCACTGAGCAAAAAATTATTCTTGAGAGAGATTTTACCGGAAGATGCGAAAATTTTGCAAAGATTTGCTTTAAGGATGTAGATATTATCAAAAATAGGTTTAAATTCGGTGAAATTATTAATTGTAAGATTGTTTCAAGTGAGGGGGGTGTTTTGATTGGGGTTAATATTTAGTATTAGACTTACAAATAAATTGTAGAAATGGTCATAGTTTTATTGGCATTTTTAAAAAATTATTCTTGACATTTATAAAATCATTAGCCATAATAAGCGGCATATTTTTGTGTTATATATGGCTGTTAAAGCAAACTTGAAATTGGTTGTTACAGCGACAAATAACCGTGATTTCTATAGACAAATTGGCAAAAATATTCAATATTTTAGGAAAATCAAGGGTTTGAAGCAGACGGATATTGCGGCAAAGGTTGGTGTTTCACCTCAGCAAGTTCAAAAGTATGAGTCGGGTCAGGGTTCGGTTTATACGCATATGCTTGTTTCAATTTGTCATGTTTTAGATATTACCATGTCTGAGCTGTTGTCTTTTAAATCAACTGAGTCAACCGAGGAAAACGTAAATGAAAAAAGATTTGCGCGAATGGGTATAGGCGATAAATCGGAATTTTAGCATTGCGTTCTTTTTAGAGCTGTAAAATTTCTGTTTTGATAATTATCTTGGGGCATGTCATGGCTTTCTCGAATGACATTTTTCTATTTCTTTAGTTTTAGTTGATTTGTTTTTTGCAAAGGTGTATAATGGTAAAAAAGTTTTTCTTTGTATACTTGATGGTTTTGCGTTTGGAGATGAAAACAATCCACATAATGCCGTTGCAAAGGCTAAAATGCCAAATTTGAAAGCAATTCTAAAAAAATATCCAAATACAGAGATACAAACGTCGGGCAATGCAGTTGGACTTGATGAAGGACAAATGGGAAACTCTGAAGTCGGACACATGACGATCGGAGCAGGGCGTATTCTGATGCAGGATTTGGTGAAAATTAATCTGGATATAGAACATGATAAATTACGTGAAAAAGAAATTATTAAAAATGCGATAAGCAATCTGAAAAACAGTGGAAAATCTTTACATTTAATCGGGCTTTACTCAAATGGCGGTGTTCACTCTCATCAGGATCATATTGACCACATAGCGAAACTTTTTGCGGATAATGGAATTTTGGTAAATTTACATATAATAACAGATGGTCGCGATACACCACCAAAAAATTTTATCAATGGTGGTTTTACTGATATTTTATCTCTTGTACGGGAAAATAAGAGAATAAGGATTTCAACAATTTCCGGAAGATACTTTGCGATGGATAGAGACAACAAGTGGGATAGAGTAAAGCTTGCACTTGATGCAGTCGTTTTTGCAAAAGGTGAAAAATTTGCTGAAGTAAAAGATTTAATTGAATCAAACAAACAAAGTAATAAAAATGGTGATGAGTTTATAACTCCTTCAATTATATCTGATTATCAAGGTGCGAAAGAGGGTGATATGTTTTTGATCGCAAATTTTCGTGCGGATAGAGTTCGTCAGCTTGCAGCGGCCTTAACGGGTGATTTTGTTTTATATGAAAAGCCGCTTTCCTTTGACTTAATATGTCAAACAAAATATTATGACAATATAAAAGCAAAGGTTTTGTATCAAAAAGATGAAGTATTGGATGGGCTTTGTGAGGTTTTTGCAAAGAATGAATTAAAACAACTGAAAGTTGCAGAAAGCGAAAAATATGCTCATATTACTTTTTTTATAAACGGTGGACGTGAGGAGCTTTTTGAGGGCGAAGAACGAATCTTAATACCTTCGCCGGATGTTAAAACTTACGATGAAAAGCCGGAGATGTCGATCATGAAGCTCAAGGAAACGCTCGTTGAAAAGATAAAAATCAATGAGTTTAATTTGATAATTGCGAATATTGCCAATGGGGATATGGTTGGACATACGGGTAATTTTGACGCATGTGTTTTGGCTGCAAAATCAATTGATGACGTTGTTTGTGAGCTTGAGAGGGTTGCTACTGAAAATAATTATATTATGATAATAACGGCAGATCATGGAAATATCGAGGAAATGATTGATAAAAATGGGCAAATTCATACGCAGCATACAACAGGTCCCGTTCCGATAATTTTTTGTGGAAAAGAGTTTGATGGAAAAAAAATTGACTTTCTTGAAAATGCAAGCCTTGCAAATATCGCACCAACGATTTTGAAGATTTGCAATTTAAAATCAAACTCAAAACTGGAAGACCCTTTGTTTTAACCTTATTGGATCCATGCAAAAATTCCTTCTTGACATTAATATTTTTTTAAACTATATAGTCCAAGTAGTGTGTAAAAGGAAAAAAATATGAAAGAAATCGTTAATAATGGCAAGGTAGAAGATGATTCAGCAAGGCTTCTTAGAAAATCGTTGATTCCTATAACCCTTGAAATAGAAGAAATAGAGGGTGGTTATGCTGTAAGTAAAGACGCTTTCGAGAGTATCATGCAAGCTGTTCGAGGTGGTGAACCGCCAGAAGGTAGTGATGGTGAAATGTTTCTTGGTAGAGAGAATAAGGAGTACATTCCTGCTATCATGAATAATATTATTGGTTATGGTTTAAAAAGACTACCTACTTTTAATGATATTCGAAGTGCTTACGTGGATATTTTAAAGCATTCAACAATAGAAGATGAGGGAGATAATAAAAATATAAGGCAGCCAAGTAAAGAGGAAATAGAAGAGATAGAAGAGTGGATATCTAAGCAATCTGATGGACAAAAGATCTATGGTGGATATTTTGAGAATAAAAGCTGGGAAGAGATTTATGAAACGACTGCTAAGCTTATTGATGAAAAAAATGATACCAAGGGACTATTTTTTGCAGAAATCGGTGTTAAAAAATATCCAAAAAATAGTTATACTCTTGCTAACAAAGGAAGCGCTCTTTTTAACTTAAGAAAACATGATGAAGCCATAAAATACTACGATCAAGCTCTTAAGATAAATCCAAAGAATAATGATGCTCTTACTAACAAAGGAAGCGCTCTTTTGAATCTAGGAAGATATGATGAAGCCATAAAACACTACGATCAAGTTCTTAAGATAAATCCAAAGAATAGTGATGCCCTTACTGGAAAAGGAAGGGCTCTTTTGAATCTAGAAAGATATGATGAAGCCATAGAATACTACGATCGAGCTCTTAAGATAAATCCAAAGAATAGTGATGCTCTTGACAGAAAAGGAAGGGCTTTGACTAACAAAGGAAATGCTCTTTTTAACTTAAGAAAATATGATGAAGCCATAAAATACTACGATCAAGCTCTTAAGGTAGATCCAAAAAATAGCGATGCTCTTGCTGGCATAGGACATGTTTTTAACAACAAAGGAATGATTTTTGTCAACCTAAAAAACCATACCGAAGCCATAAAATTGTTCGATGAAGCCATAAAATACTACGACCGAGCTCTTAAGGTAGATCCAAAGAACAATGATGCCCTTGATAAAAAAGCAAATACTCTTGCTAATAAAGGAGATATTTTTTTTGCCCTAAAAAACCATACCGAAGCCATAAAATTGTTCGATGAAGCCATAAAATACTACGATCAAGCTCTTAAGGTAGATCCAAAAAATAGCGATGCTCTTATTGGAAAAGGAAAGGCTTTGGCTATAAAAGGAATGATTTTTGTCAACCTAAAAAACCATACCGAAGCCATAAAATTGTTCGATGAAGCCATAAAATACTACGA
>CANDYN010000061.1 GCA_947424985.1 Rickettsiales bacterium
AATTTCTCTTACTCTTTCTAATAATTCTCTAAAATATTGATGTTTTGATGGGTCTTTTAATCTTTCATCGTCCATTGCAAAACCTTTTATAATATATTCTTTTAATATTTTAGTAGCCCATATCCTAAATTGTGTCGCTTTTGCAGAGTTTATGCTATATCCTATTACAATAATCATATCAAGATTGTAGTGCCTTACTGGATATTTTTGACCTGTAATACCCTCAACCAAAAATTCTTTGGTTGTGCTATCTTTTTGTAATTCGTTCCTTTCAAATATTTGATTAATGTGATATTCTACATTTTGAGTAGTGCAATCAAATATTTCCGATATTTGCTTCACATTAGCCCACATTGTTTCAAAATCTGATGATTTTAAGTCCACTCTCGTGCCATTTTTACCTTGATAAATTATCACATTCATTTCTTCACTCATAAACTCAAAAAATATTAACCAACCAAAACACTATAAATAACCTTCTTGCCTTCAAAGCTGCCAAACCAATTTTGAAATTTACCAAAGTCACTCAATTCTTTTACATTATATCTAAAGCTAAACTCATTGCAATACTTTTGCATATGCTTTTCACTTGCCCAATGATAAACTCCAAAAATCCCTCTTTTCATTTGAGACCAAAACCCTTCTATAGTATTTGTATGGATTTTAAAGGCAGTTCTTGAATCTTTTTTGACATACTCACCAGCTGAATGCTTTACACTTTCATGATTAAAGTTTTTGCTTAATTTGTTATAGCCAAAGTAACTATCCGTTATAATGTTTGAACCACGCTTTACATTCAAATTGATTTTTGGTAAAAGATGTTCTGCTTTGTTATCTATAACTTTGAAAGCCTTCACCTGCTTTGTATCACGATTAACTATTCCAATTATAGTTGTTTTATCCTTTAAACCTTTCTTGTTACTGTGTTTATTACCCTCTTTGCCGCCTATGTATGCTTCATCTATTTCTGTTACTCCGCTAAATGGGTCATTATCTGATTTCATAACCTCACGAATTCTTTGCAGCATAAACCAAGCAGATTTTTGGGTAATAGAGAGGTACTTTGAAAGTTGAATTGAGGAGATACCCTTTTTCATTGAAGTAAAAAGATAAATCGCTATAAGCCATTTGAAAAGGGGAAGTCTTGAACTTTCAAAAATAGTTCCCGTGCGAACTGAGAATTGTTTTTTACAATCAAGACAAGTGAAAATATTTCTTGTATTGTGTTTGCAATGATTTTCGCTTTTGCAATGATGACAAACTGCTTTATTTTTGCCCCACCTTTTTTCTGCAACCCATTCAATACAAGCCTCTTCATTGTTAAACTTCATTTGAAACTCAAGTAAATTCATATTTATTTCATACGTTATATGTAATAAATACTATTTATTTTAATTGTCAAGTATTATTTTATGTTTTAAGTATATAATTACCCAACAAATTGAAAAACAGTTGCTTTTTAAATGCAACTAAATTAATATGATGATTGAAATATTTTTATATCCATGATAGGTTATCAGGAAGCTTTTGCAAAGCAAATATCGAATGCCAGGAATGATTCTAAATTAACCCATGAGCAACTTGCAAACGCCCTTAAACTCTCATCTCGGGAGATTAAAGACTATGAACTTGGTTTAAAAAGTCCAACAATAGAATTTATTTACAAAATCTCTAAAGTATTAAATAAAGATATGAATTATTTTCTTGAAAAGAGTTTTAATTCTTTATTGGAAATGGATACGAGAAACGATGGAAGAATTGGGGATAGTTGGTCAGAAGAGGATAAAGAGGAGTTTAGAAACATGGTTAGGGCGTCGCTATATTATTAATGAATTGTTTTAATAATAAGCGGAGGTGGTTTTATAAAGACAAGAATTAAGAGAGGAAATAGTAAACTTTATGATGAAAATAGGTGAAGCAGCTGATATTGAAATCAACTATGAGGCGATTACCAACACTTCAACCAGTGATGAGGTTTTTTGAGGGGATGTTTTTGCAGTAAAATAATCCCTTAATTGATTTCAGAATGTTCACTTAAGGGGCTATATAGCATATTGACCCATAGTTTTTCATCGAGTTAGAGGGATTTTGTCATTTGGATTTCTATAGCATGCACGTTCAAAACTTCAAGAGATACAGTGTAATCAATTTTGTGGTTTATGTGAGTGGGATAGGGTTTGTTGTCTGAAAATAGCTCTTGCATTTTTAAAATGTCGAACTATATCACAATATATGATGAGTGATTATTATTTTAGATATGAATAAAGATTTAATAATATTCGAGAACTTTGAAGTTAGGAGGCACTTTGATTCGAAAGCTCAGAAATGGTATTTCTCAGTTATTGATGTAGTTGCTGTTTTGACTGAGCAAAAGGATTATCAAATAGCTAGAAAGTACTGGAATAAGCTGAAGGAGCGTCTTAAAAACGAAGGAAATGAAACGGTGACAAATTGTCACCAGTTGAAAATGAAAGCAGAAGATGGTAAAATGAGAGAGACGGATGTTGCTGATCTTGAAGTTATATTCCGCCTTGTTCAATCCGTTCCAAGTAAAAAAGCTGAACCAATGAAATTATGGTTAGCAAAAGTTGGAAATGAAAGAATTCAGGAAATAGCTGACCCTGAAAAATCAATCAATAGAGCAAGAGAAAATTGGCAAAAACACGGCAGAAGTCAAAAATGGATTCAGCAAAGAATGATGGGTCAAGAAACTAGGAATAAATTAACAGATTACTGGAAAGAAGCTGGGGTAACAGAGGGCAAGGAATACGCAATACTTACGAATATTATTCATCAAGAGTGGGCAGGCTTAAGCATTATTACAAAGCATAAAGATTTAAAGAGTGTTAAAGATGAAAATTTAAGAGATCATATGAGTGAGGCGGAATTGATTTTTACTGCACTTGTTGAGCTTTCAACAAGGCAAATTGCAGAAAATATGGAAGCAAAAGGATTGAAGGAAAATAAAATACCAGCTAAAAAAGGTGGACAGATTGCAAAAAATGCAAGACTTGCATTAGAAGAAAAAACTGGTAAGAAAGTTGTGAGCGGCGAAAATTTCTTAGGAGGTGAGGCTGGTAAAAAGAAAATTGATGGGTGATTTAGTTTTAGCAATTTATGGCAAGAAAAATGACATTTTTATCTGTTGTTAGAGCGATGGAACGCTCTGCAAGAGCATCTGACGCAGCTGCAAGGAGAAGAGATACTGATAACAGAAGAAGAGAAAGAGACACTGAAAGGCAACAGAGAAGATATGAAATGGAGCAAAGAAAGAGTGAAAAAGAGGCATTACTTCAATATAAAGAAGACAGAAAAAATGAGGCGGAGAATATGACTCGGGAAACTGCCAATAAATTAATATCTTATTCAAAGATAGTTTTAATTAATACTCAAATGCCTCAAAATTTCTTTAAGAAAATGAGGAGATCTGATAAATTTAAAAAGGAAGATTACAAATTAAAACAATACGCACCTGATCCATTTATTCCTAATGAGTTGGAAATAAATGAGTTTGCACAAAAACAGTTTGGCACCTCTTTCAAAGGAGTATCAATATACAGACATGAAAATTTTATCAAAAACATCAGAAAAGTGCCAAAGCTAAAATTCAATTTACGCAATATCTTTACGGGCAAAAATAAAATAATATTACAAGCCATTAATGGCGAAATTGCCAAACATAAAGCTTTGCACGATGTCAAATCTGAAGAAAAAAGAGAAATTTTTGACAAAAAAGAACTCGTTCTGCAAAATGAATTTGAGGAAAAAGAAAAGCAAAAGCAATCTCTATTTGAAATAGAAAAACAAGAACACAACAACAAAGTTGATAAGTTTGAGGAAGGCTTTTTTAGCGGAAACCAAGACTTTGTTGCTGAAGTTTTTGAAACTATTGCACAAGATTTAATCATAAGCAAAGTCATTCAAGATTTATTAGAAGACGAACAATTTGAAGATTTAGGGGATTATATCGATGCCGCTTTTGATGACAATTCAAAAACACTAGTGATCAATACGACGTTGCCAAGCCAAAATTGCATTGCAAGAGAAACTGAGTATAAGTATATTGCCACAAGAGACGAGATTACTTCTAAAGCAATGAAAGACAAGGACTTTAATAAGCTTTATGACTCTGTATTGGCTCAAATTGTTTTACTATATGCAAAATTAGCATTCAACATAATTCCTGAAGACGTACTATCTTGTATCGTAGTAAATGGCTATGTGCAAGGCGTTGATTATTCAACAGGGAAAAAGCTTAATAATTGCGTTGTATCGGTATCTATTTTAAGAGAAAAATTTAAAGAAATTGATTTTGAACATATTGATCCAGTTCAGTGCTTAAAATTTTTTAAAGCAAGGATTGCAAGTGAATTTATCAATATTGCTCCAGTAAATCCAATTTTAGAGTTTGATAAAAACGATAGTAGGTTCATTTCTGCAGAAAATGTTATAGATAATTTTGAAAATAGCACAAATCTTGCAACGATGGATTGGGAGAAATTTGAATATCTTGTTGGAGACTTATTTGGTAAAATGTTTTCAGAACACGGCGGAGAAGTGAAAATAACACAAGCCTCGAGAGATAAGGGAGTGGATGCTATAGTTTTTGACCCAGATCCAATTCGTGGTGGTAAATTCGTTATTCAGTGTAAGCGTTATAATAATGTTGTTGGCGTTTCTGATGTTAGAGATTTATGGGGAACTATAATGCACGAAGGAGCAAGCAAAGGTATACTTGTAACAACTAGCCATTTTGGAATGGATTCAATTGAGTGGTCAAAAGATAAACCAATTACGCTTATTAATGGACAAAATTTACTGTCATTGTTTCAAAAATATGGATATGATTTTAAGATTGAGCTGCAGAGATGACTCTTGTGGTGGAATATGGTTAAGGTTTTTGATGGTAGAGAGCGTGAGGAAAATTGATAAATGATAAAAGTGGTATGCAAAAACGTAATGAACTTCCAACATATTTCTCGGATTATTTCAAGATAGACAAGGAAAAACTTAAAGCACTTGGAGTCTTCAATCCTATTCTAAACTTTGATACAAAACTTTTTGTTGAGCCTCTTTTGCTTCGTCAAAGTTCAAGCAAAAATTATGCACGAGGCTTTTGATGTTTATAACAACTTCTTTGAAAATCTCTTGAAACTGCTTATGATTTCTACGCAAACAGGTGATAAAGCATGGAAGCAAGCAAAGAAAATTGTCAACTTTCCTGAGTATAAATATACTTGCATCGGTTACGGTTCGGATTCAATCAACGGCAGTGGTTCGGGTGCAAATTTGAACGATAAAATATTTCAAAGTGCAAAGGAAATCGTAGACAAGGCAAAAAACGACCCTAGTATTTTCCTGCTTTTACCGCTTCTTGAAGAAGGAATCGGGGCGGATAGAATTAGCGACATGGCTCAAGGAATCATTGATAATGAAATTTGTAAATACACGGCGAAAATAATGAATGAGCTTGAAATCATTGGTAATACTCGTTATCAAACTAAGCCGCATTCTTTCGCTGGTGAGCCTCAAACTTATAATTTACTTAAAAACCCCTATACAGAATGTGTAATTAAACTTTTGCCGAGCGATGTTTTATCAAGTTTGCCACTAGCAGACACGTTTGATTCATGGGCGGTTGATGTAATTGAAACAAACGCAAAACTAAGAGATGACATAAACAGACATTTTGGTGTAGAATGGCACGGGGCAACCAAAAAGCACAAAAAACAAGATTTAATGGAGCGTATCAAAAATGATAAAGAGTTTTTCTTGGAAATGCTAAAAGCCTTAAAAGAAGCCAGTTTTGAACATTACGATATTGAAAAAGATGTGGAGGGTTTACATAGGTGGTTAAAAGATAGCGAAAAACTTATACCTCTTGGCTCTCTTGACATTCCCGAAGTTGAGGATACTTTGGAAAGTATCACTTTAGCAGTGCAAAATATCATAACACATTTTAAAGAAGCAATAGAAAATACCGAGCTTTGGCGTATATTTTGGACGAAGTCAAACGGGAAAACGAGATTTGTAAAAGAATTTTATTCGCAAATGTTGTTTTATGTAGTGTGTGAAGCTTGGCTAACATCGCAAAGTAGCAACTTGAAACTCACGCGTGAACTTAACCATACTATAAAACAAATAGATTTTAAGTTTACAATTTCGAGAAAAAATACCGTGTGCGTGCAAGTAAAACATGCGAATGGAAATGGTATTTTTGACGGATACGATAAACAAGTATTATTTTTGAATTAATCAAGCCAAGCAACGGAATGATAGACTTCGCCTCTCTTGTTATTGACGAAAATATTTACCTCTCAAGTATAGCAATTCACAAGAAACTAAATTCAGAAGGTTACCGCCTCACGTATCCAAGCAAAGGCAATTTCACGCTATTTCACCCGATAAACAGGAAAACAAGTGAAGCTATAGAGCAAGCGATTTTCATAAAATTAAAAGATGTATTAAGTAAGAATGTATGCCAAAGAAATATGATGCAAGAGTAATACATTCCTA
>CANDYN010000062.1 GCA_947424985.1 Rickettsiales bacterium
TGGCTCCCCGAGCAGGATTCGAACCTACGACCAATTGATTAACAGTCAACTGCTCTACCGCTGAGCTATCAGGGAACGCAGAAGAAATAAAGCGGCGTATTTTTAAAAGTCAAGTGAAATTTAATGACTTTGTTAAATGCAAGATTTAATGCTTTTGCTACTTTCGATATGCTGCTGAATAAATGTTTAATTCGCCATTTATTGTGCAATATTCGCTTTTGATTTTGTTTACTCATCGATTTTGTGCTACTTCATTATACTGCAGCGACAAAGCATCAAAAGTTTAATTCAGGATTCGTTAGCTTTTCCTAGATCTTGTGTCGTAATATGTTTGACCATGCTTCATCAAGGCAAATATTTTCTCGCTTGACAATTATTTCACACCGAGTATATTGTGTTTTTAATGGCTTTATGGAGCAAGAAATTCAAGCAAAAGAACATATACATATATTTCCCAATCAGGAGGAATTCGATGAGTTGGTTAAAAAATATGCTAATCTGGTGACTACCGATGGTGATGACCCTGAAGATGAAATGACAGCAGAAGAAAAGAAAGTTGTGTTGGAGCAAATCGTTTACAATGTCATGATATTTGATTATGAGCGTGCTAAGCGTGCTGCAAGTAGTTACGGTATAGAAAGAAAAGATGAGGCGGCTAAGCAATTTTTCAGTGATCTTGAGAAAATTCGTGATCGTAGAATACTGGCTTGTTACAATAACATGGGACCCAATGTTACATTTCAAAAGTTATTTGAAGTAATAACCGGACATGCTCCTAAAGATGCGCATCAACTGAGGATCTTTTCTGATATGTATACGAATATCGTTCAAGATCGTAATACACAATTTAAAAATAAATTTGAACAAGAAAGAAAAGATTGGGAGGAGAAGTTTCTTGATAATCCATTCAATGACGATCTAATGCAACTAGAGAAAAATCTGGAGGAACAAAATCGAGTAATAAAACAAGAAGAAAAAAATGATAAACTTTTAGATATTCTTAATCCTTCAAGCGAAACGGGGTATTTTTTGCGAAAACCATTAGAGTATAGTGCGTCTCTTGATAAGAAATTAGCTGAGATCGAACAAAAAATACTTCTTGGTGCACTCCTTCCAGAGAGCACTTATAATATACTGATAGCAAAACGAGACAGGCTAATAAAGAACATTGAAGAGCAACAAGCAGTGTTGAAATTGAATCAACAAAGTAAAAATGTCCAAGGTAGTTTTGGAGGCAAGACGCCACGGGATCTTGACTCTTTGTGGGATGCTAGACCCGGTCAAGGAAAGGGAAAAAATCCACCACCAAAACAGCGGCAGCAGCATCGCACACCTGCGCGTCGTGTTACAGGTTCTAATGATAATTTCAAACAAGAGTCCGGTAGCGATGAAGAGAAGTTAAAATCTGTTGGAAACGTAGATAACACCCTACGGCCCCTTGGAGGCAAAACCCCACGGTATCGTAACTCTGAATGGAGTTCTAGGCCAGGTCAAGGAAAGGGAAAAAATCTACCACCAGAACAGCAACAGTATCGCACACCTGCACAATACCATAATTCCATTTATCAAAATCAGCAAATTCAAAAGCATTATCCAAAAACGGTAACGCTTAGTGAGGTTATTAAAAAAACAAAACCACAAAAACCTCTTGATGAAAGATTTATAAAAAAAACTGGAAGGGGAAATCAAATTTACCTCTAATGTTAATGCTGTTTCGTCAATGCTGAGTGAGCGAAACGAACATCCTAGGATTGTATATATTGAATTTTTGTTCTGAATACGCTTTGGTGAGTTATTAAATCAGATTCGACACTCTCAATGCATTAATCATATTCTCCGCCGCAGCCTTCTCCGCCTCTTTCTTGGATGTATTTTCCCCAAAAAATTCTCCTGAAATCCCAACTATATAAACCTTTACGCGAAAAATCGGCTCATGCTCGTTTCCTTTTTTCTCAACAACCTTATATTGCGGTAAATTGTTAAATTTCATCTGAGAATACTCCTGTAAAAAACTTTTAGGATCCGTTGCAATGTCAATATTTACCGATTCTATATAGTCTTTCCAGTTGTTTAATATAAACTTCTCCACTTCAATAATTGATGAATCTAAAAAAATCGCTCCAATTAATGCCTCAAGCGTGTTCTCAAGATTTGATTTATTTTCTCGCCCTGCAAACTTTTCCGCCCCGTGAGATAAAATCATTTGATCTGAAATCCCAATATTGACCGCAATTTCACTTAAAATCTTCCCACTTGCAAGATATGAATATTGCTTTGCTAATAGCCCCTCCGATTGATCCTTAAAACGAAAAAAAACCTCTTTACCTAAAATAAAACCCAAAATTCTGTCGCCTAAAAATTCAAGCCTTTGATATTCAATGTTTTTAACGCCCTTTTTTGCGTTCATGCTTGGATGAGTGAGGGCGATTGTTAATAACGAAATATCCGAAAATTTATAGCCAATCCTGTGAAAAAAATCGCTGTAATCTATAATATTTTCTTCTTCTTTGCTCATTTTCTGTTGATGAAATGGTCAAAACTGCTTAAATCCTTTTCCTCAAAAAGCAAATCGTTCGAAAAAAGATCACGAACTTCGCTTACTTCTTCATTTTTCATTTTTTTTTTTGACGAATCGTTAGAACCAAATAATATTGTATTCAGCGCTCCCCCCAGAGTTTTTTTCTTTCCATCTGTTTTTTCTTCCTCTTTCTGTTCATTTCTAATTTTTTCCGGTCTTGAAATATCCGAAAGCTTTTGCTTTGTTGCTTCGGAATTTGAAAAGCTCCTTGCTGAACTATTATCCTTATTAATCTTTGCAAGCAACATATCCCTTGTCGGCTCAGCAATTTGTCCTAAATCATATTCGTTATCAAGAATGTCGTCCTCAGCAAATTCCTCATTTGTCTCAACGTCGCTTTCTTCATCTTCGTCCAAATCTTCCTCGTATTCATACCCTTCCTCGCTTTCATTGAAACCGGTTTCAGAATTTTCATCCTCACTTTCTTCTCCGTCTTCAACATACTCCCCTTCTTCTTGCTCGTAATTATTTGCAAGTAAACTCTCAGTTACTTGAGGCTTTTTTATAGTCTCTTGTTTTTTAACTTTTGGCTTCGTAGTTCCAAATCCAACCGATGGCTTTGAATCACTATCAATCCCGGTTGCAATTACCGATACCGATACAGTTCCGTCATATTCCTCGTTAAAAGTTGCACCGAAAATTATTGTTGCGTCCTCTCCTAAATTCTCTTTTACCGTTGCAACTGCATCATTTACTTCAAAAAGAGTCATGTCAGTTCCTCCGACAACGCTTATTACAACCCCACCGGCTCCGTCAATTGATGAAGTATCAAGGAGTGGATTAATTATTGCCATTTGTGCCGCGTTTACAGCTCTTTCCTCGCCGGATGATTGCCCTGAGCTAATCATAGCCTTGCCCATGTTTTTCATGATTGTTTTTAGATCTGCAAAGTCAAGATTTACAAGCCCAGGCATTGTAATTAAATCAGTGATTGAACGAACTCCGTTGCAAAGCACGTCGTCTGCCATTTTAAATGCGTCCATAAAAGATGTCCTTTCGTTCGCAACCCTAAATAAATTTTGGTTTGGAATTACAATAAGAGTGTCAACGTTTGCCTCGATCTCTTTTATTCCGCTTTCAGCAATTAATTGTCTGCTTCTCCCCTCAAAATCAAAAGGTTTTGTAACAATTGCAACGGTTAAAATATCAAGATCTTTTGCCATTTTTGCAATTATTGGCGCTGCCCCAGTTCCGGTTCCCCCGCCCATTCCAGCTGCGATAAAAACCATGTGTGCACCTTGTAGAATTAACGCTATATCTTCATGTGACTCCTCCGCTGCTTTTTTTCCAACCTCAGGTTTAGCACCAGCGCCAAGTCCTTGAGTTAAAGTAGACCCAATTTGAATTTTATTCTCCGCAATTGAACACTCAAGCGCCTGTGCATCTGTATTTATCGCGTAAAACTCAACAGATTTAAGTCCAGCTTTTACCATATTATTTATCGCGTTTCCACCGGCTCCGCCAATTCCGATAATTACAATCCTAGGTTTGAAACTATTGGTTTTTGTAACTGCTTTGATTGAATCAAGTGAAATAGCCATAAAAGAAAGAAAATTAAATAATATTATCCATTTTGAACGCAACCGCGTGAAGTAGTTTTCGTAGTTTATTTTTTATATTTGAACTATAGTTCTTTATTTCGGTAATCTCTGCTCTGTTTTTGATAAATTTTGATATACACCCAAAGTTAAAATCATAATCCGTTTCCTTGATTTCTTGATCAAAATTAACTAAATAGGTCGGACGATCAAATATATCTTTCGCTAAATTTCTTGCATAGTCAAGGCGACTTATATCTCCGTCAATTATAACTTTTGTCGTGTTAAAGTGCTTCGGATTGTAACTCAAATCCTTCGCAATTATCTCAAAAAGCTTTTCAATTGCAACGAGAATCGTCTTGTTTAAAAGCGGTTTATTCGTAATATTTAAACCTGAAATATCACTATACTCTATATTTCCAAGTCCATTCAGATATAGTTTTAATATCTTATTTGCGTCGCGCGTTGAAAGGTTAAATTTTTTTGCAATCTCAAGCGCAATTGAATAAATTCCGAGCTTTATCGTGCTAAATTTCTCAATTCCAAGTTCACCTATGATGCAAGAAGTTGATTCGAGATGTGAAATATTAATTAATAAATATCCGTCTTGCCCACTTGTATTTAAAACCCCATGATGCATGGCAAAACTCGTTGGAATTATAAGGCTTGTCTTAATATTGCAATTTTTTGCTATCGTATTGATCTTTTCAATATAGTCGTGTTTTAAATATGAAACCAAATTAACCGATATCACTTCTTTTAAAAGCTCGTTTCTAATATTTGGTATTTTTTCGTTGTTTTCGCAATTGAAATAAGCGATGTTCTCAATATCTGTAATTTCATTATTTCCTTTCTTAGAATCAAAATGTCGCCAGGACTGTTTTTTGATCGAAAAAATATCAAGTGCACTCGGTCTTAACTTAAATTTAAAATCATGCTTTAACGCCGTTTTGTTAATTGAAAAACAAGAGTCAGGTAAAATTAAAATAACGCTTGAAAGATGATCCCCCGATAGCTCCTCAAGTTTCTGTAAAATATTTAATATCCCCGCCTCAGTCTCCTCATCATTTTTTAAAAAGTATGACTCTGATTTTAAAAGATCGCTATGAATCTCAGCTTGATGTAATATTTTGTATTCATTTGTATCCGTATCAATGCTTGCGACAAAACCGTTTATAGATATATCTTTAATATTTAAAAACACATAAAGCCCCCTCATCCTTTCTCTCTTTATAAAAAATTAATACAAAACATCATAAAGTAAAATATATTATATTCAAGTAAAAAAATATTTTTTGTTGAAATGAATCCTTCCAAGTTCAACTCATACTTAATAAAATACTTGACACTTACAAAATAGTATTTCAAGAATTATTTGCATAATGATTTTTTGGCAATGATGCACGATAATTTTAATAGTAAAGGACATGAAAAGGGCGTTGTGAATGTCTCAATTGAAAAAGAAATGCAAGCTTCGTACCTTGAATATGCCATGAGCGTTATTGTCTCTCGTGCTATTCCTGATGTTCGTGATGGACTAAAACCTGTGCATAGAAGAATATTATACGCAATGAATGAAATGGATTGTGCGTATAATAAACCACATAAAAAATCCGCGAGAGTCGTAGGGGAAGTAATGGGTAAATACCACCCACACGGAGATTCAGCGATATATGAGGCAATGGTAAGAATGGCGCAAGATTTCTCAATGCGTGAAATGCTCGTTAATGGACAAGGTAACTTTGGGTCAATCGACGCTGATCCTCCGGCTTCAATGCGTTATACCGAAGCGAGACTTACAAAGCTTGCATATACCATGCTTGTTGATTTGGATAGAAATACTGTTGATTTTAAAGATAATTACGATGGTTTTGAAAAAGAACCGACAGTTTTACCCGCTACTTTTCCAAATATCTTAGTTAATGGAACCGAAGGAATCGCAGTTGGAATGGCAACAAATGTTCCACCACATAATTTGGGTGAGCTAATTGATTGCTGTCTTGCATACTTGCAAAATCCAAATCTTACTATTGACGAAATAACAACGATAATGCCAGGACCTGATTTTCCAACTGCAGCAACTGTTATGGGAAGACGTGGATTCTTAAGTGCAATGGCAACCGGACGCGGAGGCGTTATGATGCGTGGTGTGACCGAAATCGAAGAAATGAAAGGAAATCGTCAAGCAATTGTAATTAAAGAAATTCCATATCAAGTTGTTAAAACAAGATTGATCGAAAAAATCGTTGAAC
>CANDYN010000063.1 GCA_947424985.1 Rickettsiales bacterium
GCTTTTATGATTGATGAATTTTTCATAACAACAGCGCGTGCATTGATAATGTTTGTTTTTTATGGGCTTATTTTTCATTATCAATTTGAAGATTTTAAAATTGATGTAATCATGAAAATCTCAAGTTTACCGGAAAATGCAGGGCTTTCCGATATTTTTACCGCAATTAAAGAACTAAAAATAACAATTTGGATTATAAGTTTTATCCTGTTATTTGTTTTCGTAAGTGGAATATATACACTCTATATGTATAAATTTAAAAACGGACAAACTTTTGGAAAACGTATTATGTCGCTAATAGTGCTTAAGAAAAATCAAACACAAATGACAAATGGGGATATATTAACTCGTGTTTTGTGGTCGTATGTCCCTTGGTTTTTACCGTTTGTTTCATATCAATTATACGTAAATTCAATTATTTTATACTTGCCATTGCTCGTAATATGGTTTTTCTGGTATGACCCTTGGGTAGTACTTGGAAAAAGAGGAATAACAATGCATGATTTCTTGTCTGCAACTCGCGTTTTTGTTATTCCATCTAGCGAAGAAGATAAGAAATAAGCTCCAAGCGCCTATTTCTTATTAAAGTTTTTCTGATATTTCCTAGGTCCATTGTTACTACCCCTATAAACCTTCTTATCAAATTTTCTACCACTTCCGGCTTTAAGTTCAGAGTTATTCTTATTAAATGGCTTTTTATTTTGCGGTTTGTTCTTTGGTTTAAACATCGCCAACACTTTTTTCATCACATGCAAAACAACAGAAGGCTTTTTAACTTTATCAGCCACTTGATGATTATGCCTACTAGGTAACGTAACCGCCCTACTTTCACCTATATTTGAAAGACCATGAAATTTTTTGAATTCTTCCATATTTTCCGAATCTTTTCTTTTAACAAAAACTGTAAACTTATCATATCTAATAGACGAAGACGCAAAAACATCTATCTCAATTTGTGCAGCTTTACAGATTGCTACAATATCGGATTTATTATAATATTGATACATAGACTCAACCCCAAAGCTTGTCTCAACTTTTATTTTTTCAAACTGACTTTTACTTGCAATAATTTGAGATATTGTCTTTGAAAGCTCATCAAGAACAACTTCAGATTTGAAAATCCGCCCGGTTCCATAGCAATGTGTGCATTTTGTTGTTGAAACTTCAATAAAGCCGGTTCTAAGTCTTTGTCTTGAAACTTCCATTAACCCAAATGGACTAATTGCTGTAAATTGAACCCTAGCTTTATCTCTCAATGATAACTCCTCTTTCATTCTTAGCTCAATTTTCTTGCGATTTTCAAGCTCATCCATATCGATAAAGTCAATCACAATAAGTCCGCCTATGTCACGTAATCTTATTTGCTCCGCAATCTTTTCAACCGCCTCTAGATTGGTTTTTAAAGCTGTATCTTCTATGTTTTTTTCACGAACCAAACTTCCAGAGTTGACATCTATCGCAACCAAAGCTTCGGTGTAATTTATTATTACATATCCACCGGATGGAAGATTTACCCTATCCCTGTAAAGATCGTTTAGCTTCTCTGTTATATTAAATTTATCAAAAAGAGATATATCTTTGTCACGATGTAACATTGTATATTCTTTTTTAACGCTAATGGTGCTACCTGAAGTTTCTGAAATAACCTTTGCCACCTCTTCATTATCGGTGATTATTTTTGTATTCATGTTCGTTATATCACGAATAGAACTGATAATACGTGATTCAGACTTTTGAATTAAACCAATTTGAGAAGCAGAGGTTTTTTCAATAATTTCATCCCACGTCTTCATTGCGATTCTTTGGTAATCAGAAACAAGACTTTCGCTGTCAACTTCGTTAGCTGCCGTTCTCACAACAAGTCCTGAATTTTCAGAAATTGAAAAAGAAGAGATAATTGAACGCAATCTAACTCTTTCTCTTTGATTAACTATCCTCCTTGAAACCCCACTTAGCCTTGCATCGTTTGCGGTAAATACAAAATATTTAGTTGGAATAGTAATATAAGTTGTCATAGACACACCCTTATTGCCCCTTTCATCTTTAAAAACCTGAACTAAAAGCATTTGCCCGGCCTTTATTACGTCCTGTATTGCAATCTTTTTTCTATCTTCTTTTTCGTTTTTTCTGTGATTTAAACGACTTTCATCAGAATTTTCCGAATCACTCAATTCAAATTCAATTTTATCAAGAGATGTTAACTCTTCAACGTCTCCTTCACTGGAAACAGCATCGACACCAAGCTTACTTTCGTCGATTTTTTTCACACTAAGCTCTTTCGGATTACAAAATGACTTCAGTGTATCGGATACCGAGTCCTGATTGCTATAATAAAACTTGTGTATTTCCGAAAATGGTAAAAACCCGGATTTACTTTCACCATAGTTTACAAACGCTGCTTGCAAAGAAGGCTCGACTTTTGTTACCTGGGCCAGGTAAATGTTTGATTTTATCGATTTAAAACTTTCTCCTCCGAATATTACATCGTCAATCTCGTTCTTATCATTAAGTGTTACAATTTTGTAGCTGTCCAGATTCCCGGATATGATGACTTTTTCCATAAATTTCTTTAAAATAATTACATAATACTTTTTTAAAGTTTTGCGATGATTTTGATGATCTAAATGCAAGTATGCTGCCTAAACTTATTTTAACAGACAAAATATATATTCTTATAATATCCAAGATTTGCATTGTGACAAAATTTCACTCACTAAACTTAAGCAAGTCTATAAACATAAATAGATAATATTCAAGTTTTTTTTTACTTTTTTTCTTGCAGTTTAATTTTTTTCTTTTAACCTCGATAAAAATGCTATTTTGTAAAATGAATAATTTGGAAAATATTATCAAAAAATACAACGAACATGAAAATAGATTAGCAGATTGCATAAGATTTTTAACGATTGATGCTGTTGAAAAAGCAAAGTCAGGGCACCCCGGAATGCCTATGGGAATGGCTGATTTTATGACAGTTTTATTTAAAGATTTTCTAAGATTCAACCCAAAAGATCCAAATTGGAGAAATAGAGATAGACTTGTTATTTCAAATGGACACGGATCCATGTTACTTTACTCGCTTCTTTACCTGACTGGTTATGAAGACATATCGCTTGATGATATCAAAAATTTCCGCAAAACAAACTCAAAAACAACGGGACACCCTGAGTATGGCATTTTATCCGGAATAGAAGCAACAACGGGACCACTTGGACAAGGAATCGCAAATGCAGTTGGCATGGCTTTATCCGCAAAAAACTCACAACAAAATATAAGCGCAGATATAAACCATAAAGTTTATTGCACAGTTGGAGATGGATGCTTAATGGAGGGAATTTCCCAGGAAGCAATTAGCTTTGCAGCACACTACGAGCTTGATAATTTGATCGTAATTTTTGACGACAACGAAATAAGTATCGACGGAAAAACATCGATTGCAAGCAGTGAAAATCAAGCCGATAGATTTTCTGCAGCCGGATGGGAAGTATTTGAAATAGATGGGCATAATATTTCACAAATTAAAACCGTTCTATCACAAATTTCGTCAAATACAATCAAAAAACCGATCTTTATAGCGTGCAAAACAATTATCGGATTTGGTGATTTTAAAAATCAAGGAACAAGCATTGTTCATGGAAATTCAATTGATAAAGAAAGCGTATTAGCACTAAAAGAAGCCGTAAAATGGAAATGGGATTTATTTGATATTCCATCAAAATTTTTATCTGATTGGAGAGGTTTTTGGCAAAGAAATAAGAAATTTTACGAAAACGATCAAGTGCAAAAAATTGAAAAACAAGTAACAAAAAATGCGATTTCAAAGATAAATCACAGCATATCATATCTGAAGAAATACCACATAAGCAACGAAATAAAGCAATCAACAAGAAAAGCTCTTGGATCTTTTGTTGAAAACATTGATGATCTAGGCTTGATTCTTTATGGATCTGCCGATCTTGGTGAATCAACTTGCATAAAAACCAATAGACTAATGGATATAACGGCAAAATCTCATAGAGGAAATTATATAAATTTTGGAATACGTGAACACGCAATGGCTGCAATTGCAAATGGAATATCATTGTATGGCGATAGAATGCCCATGATAACTACGTTCTTAGCGTTTTCAGATTATATGCGACCTGCAATTAGAATGTCTGCTCAAATGAGCCAAAAGGTTCTATATATATTCACACACGACTCAATTTTACTCGGACAAGACGGACCAACGCATCAGCCAATTGAGCAACTCGATTCGCTTCGCTTAATCCCAAATCTAAATGTTTTTAGGCCATCGAGTATTTTAGAACTTCTTGAATGCCTTGAAATCGCCATGCTTGATGACAAACCTTCAGCTTTTATACTCTCACGACAAGATATTGAACTTAAAATTAGCGAAGAAATGAAACGATATTACGAAAGTTCAAACAACAGTAAAAAAGGTGGGTATATTTTTGAAAAAAATTATGAATCTCCACAAATTTCGATATTAACAACAGGCTCCGAGCTTGAACTATCTCAAAAAGTTGCAAAAATATTGATAAACGAGCACGGAATGAAAACGAATGTTATCTCAATCCCATGTCTTGAAATTTTTAAAAAACAAACAGAAATATACAAAAAAGAGGTCATAGGACAAGATGCTTTTGTAGTTGCAATCGAGCTTTCAAACTCAAATTCTTTTGATATTTTTATTGCAAAAAATGGAATGAAAATTGGAATTGATTGCTTTGGAAAATCAGGAACTATGGATGAAATTATATCAGATTTTCAAATTACTCCAAAAGAAATTGCTGGAAATATTATTGTGGAATTTAGAAAATCGTTTTAATTAATAAAAGTTAAATAATTTACTAGTACATGCATATCTAGTCAAAAGCTACACCCCTGTTAATGTTGTTAATATACGATCTTGTAGTCTCTTTAGTTTTTATGTCACCATTACCAGCTTTATCTTTTTTTATTTTATAAAAATCTCCTTTATGATACACGATCAGATTTTTATTGTATTTTTTTGCCGCCTCGTATACATCATAAAACTGCCCAAAGTTATTAAATGGCAAGAGATATTTTCTGGCGTGAGTAAATATAACTGGCATAACATCTTCCTTTATTCGCCCTACATTTGGAGATTGCTTCAACAAAACCTCGTTCAATGGATACACTTTACTTTTATCATCGCTGCTATATTTCTTATCCAGTCGCAATAAATCATCAAATACTTTCTTTTTAGGATCGCACTTTTCATTCTTATAATTAAAAGTATTAAAAATCATGCCTCCAGCTCCAACTCTTTGTTCCCCAGTAAAAGCATCACCTCCATGAGCTTGGCACACTATATGTTTTGTATTAGACTCTCCCTCGCAACCTACATGATCTTTATCAGTCCTTATAACTACACCAACATGCCCAAACTTACTTTTCTTCCAAGCATCTCCACCACAATATGTCTCAATATTTACCCCAGAATACATTTTTGTAAAAGGATAAGGCTCCTCTTTTAGTCTCTTATCAAAATGCAACTCGCTCATCCTATTATCAACCTCCTCGGGCGACATAGTCCTAACGAAGTATTCTTTATCAAGATATTTTTTGTAATTATATGGCTTTAATATCAAGCTATCTTCTGGATACTTCTTTTTTAAAATTTCAAGAATGTTATTCGGATCACTATCGTGCTCTTTGTGGGTTCCCCAAAGAAACAAACCAAATGCACTGTATGACGTATATTTTATTGCAGAGTTAACAAAATTGTCATTAAAAATATTTTTCATGCACTAAAATCAAACACTAAACAAGCTTTTTCGGATCAAGTATACTATTCCAATCGCTTTCTTTTATTTTTCCATCTCCTCCCTCTTTCGTTAAAAAACCAAGCTCAGATGCACTTTCGCGTAAATTTATTCCTTTTTTATGAGCATTTTTTGCAATCAAGGCCGCATTGTCATATCCAATATATGGATTAAGCGCCGTAACCAACATCAAGGATCGATCAAGCAATTCCTTGATTCGATCTTCATTTGCGACGATTCCAACCAAACAATTATCAGTAAAGCTATTTATTCCATCTGATAATAAATTAATAGACTCAATAACATTTCGAATAATCATGGGGCGGAAAACGTTTAGCTCAAAATGTCCCTGCATTCCACCTGTTGTAACTGCAACATTATTCCCAATTATTTGACAAGCAATCATGGTCAAAGCCTCACACTGCGTTGGATTGACTTTTCCTGGCATAATTGAAGATCCAGGTTCATTTTCAGGAAGCGA
>CANDYN010000064.1 GCA_947424985.1 Rickettsiales bacterium
GATTTGTTTTTTTAGACAACAGAAAAATAATTCTGCCAAGTTTCATTATATAGCTACAAAAATATCAAGAAACTATTGACAATAAATATTTTTTGTTTACTATCGGGCAACTATCTTGATATAATGAAATTTTATCTTAATTTAAAGTTCATATATTTTACGCAATCAAATAGAGGGCGTGTATCTTCACGCTAATATATCACAAAGTCACATTATAAATATACCCTGATTTAACCTGAGAGAATCAGAGGTTTATAATTAAAAAATCTCAGGCAATTATTTTATTTTTATATGAAAACTTTTCTTTATTTCTTTATATTCTTTGCAATCATGACTTCCTCTGCTCTTGCGGCCGGTGAGTGTTCAAACGATTCAGCTTATGATAAGGCCTGTGGATCTTTATCCATTTATCCTTCGTATGAATGTGCTATAGACACTGCTGGTGTATCAAGTGCTTGCAAGAGTAAAGCTTCGAGGTTGATAGGTTCTTGTGAAAATTCCGTTCTTAAGTTTTGCGATACCGCGGCAAACGATTCCGGAAATAAATATGAGTTATGCCTTGCAGAAAATACAGAATCATCGTCATGTAAGTCGGCTGCAATGCAATATGCATAATTTATAATACATATCTTTATATGGCTAACCAAGATGTTTTGTTATTTTTTTCTTGATTTTTATTTTAGGCTTTGGACTTTACACTAAATATTATTGTCATAAAAAGTGTTTCTTGTAATCGTTGAGTCTCCCGCTAAATCAAAAACTATCTCAAAATATCTTGGAAAGGATTATCAGATTTTAGCATCTTTCGGGCATGTAAGGGATTTACCATCAAAAAATGGATCGGTTGATCCGGACGATAATTTTAAAATGCACTACGAAATAAAAGCTGCTGCGAAAGCGAGAATAGCCGAAATAGTTAAAGCCGCAAAAGAAGCAGATATTATATATATGGCTTCGGATCCGGATCGAGAGGGGGAGGCAATTGCTTGGAATATTGTTGAAATTTTAAAAGAAAAGAAAATTAAAGCACCAATTAAGAGATCTGTATTTAACGAAATCACTCAAACTGCAGTAAAAGACAGCATAAAAAATGCTCGAGATATAGATTATAATTTAGTCGATGCACAGCAATCTCGTCTTTCACTTGACTATTTAGTGGGATTTCATTTATCACCGGTTCTTTGGAGAAAACTTCCGAATTCAAGATCAGCGGGTCGAGTTCAGTCCGTTACGCTTCGCTTGGTAGTTGAGCGAGAGGCGGAAATAAGAGCTTTTATTCCAACTGAATATTACAGTGTAACATTTAATGCAAAAAAAGACGAGGGAGATGAATTTTCCGTTCGTGTTATTGAACACGATTCGAAAAAATTTAGCAATAAATTTCCAAATAAAAAGTCCCAAGCAGAGGAAATCGTAAAAGTTCTTGAGGAATCAAAAACTCTAACTGTTTGTGATATTGAATCAAAAGACGCGAAGAGAAATCCATTTGCTCCGTTTAACACTGCTGCTTTGCAGCAAGATGCGGCAAATAAACTCGGGTTTTCGGTTGATAGAACCATGAAGGTTGCGCAAAAACTTTACGAAGGAATTGACATAGGAAGTGGAACTCAGGGGTTAATAACATATATGAGAACGGACGGAACAACTCTTTCGGGCGACTCACTTACAATGATTCGTGATTATATAAAATCAGAATTCGGAACGGAATATTTATCAAAAAGCCCAAGGATTTTCAAGACAAAAACGAAAAATGCGCAAGAAGCCCATGAGGCGATAAGACCGACGAATGCTTCAAGTGATCCAAAAGATATTGAAAAATACTTAACGAAAGATGAGTTTGCGCTTTATTCATTAATTTGGAAAAGAACAATCGCTTGTCAAATGAGTGAGGCAATTTTCTTGCGTCAAAGTATTGATTTTAAAGATAAGTCAAGCAAAGTTTTATGTCGTGCGAACGGAAGTACGTTAAAGTTTGACGGATTCTTAAAAGTTTATAATGTAAGTTTTTCAGAGGACGATGACGGAAAAGAATTGCTTCCGAATTTAAAAATTGGAGAGGAAGTAAAAATTGTTCCACCGATTAACCAAAAGCAACATTTTACAATGCCAAAACCAAGATTTACCGAGGCAAGTTTAGTTGCAGAAATGGAGTCTTTGGGGATAGGACGTCCATCGACTTATGGATCAATTATAAATATTTTACAAGAAAGAGAATATGTTTATCTTGATAAAAGACAGTTTCATCCAAATGCAAAGGGCGTTGTAGTAACTATGTTTTTAAAATCTTTTTTTAAGGATTACGTTGAATATGAATTTACTGCAAAACTTGAGGAGGAGCTCGATTTTATTTCAGATGGAAAACTTACAAAGGACGCATTTTTAAAGAAATTCTGGACAGGGTTCAAAGGGCATACAGATTCTGCAATGGCAACGGAGCTTGAAAAAATATCTGAAAGCGTAACGAAGTTAATGCACGAATATATTTTCTCCGGAAATTTCAAAGAAAGTGAAAAATGTATTTCATGTGGAAGTGATAAAATAACCATGAGAATTGGAAAATTTGGGGTTTATGTAACATGCGGAGCTTGTGAAAAAAATAACTCTATTGATAGATATATAGAAGACAGAAGTAAACAGGAAGCAGAAAACGGCGGAGAAAAACAGGTTTCACAAGAAGAGCCGATTGGAGAAGACGAAAATGGAAATAAAGTTTATTTCAAAAGCGGAAGATTTGGTCCATATTTTGAAGTTTCAATACCCGGTGAAGAAAAACCGAAGCGTGCAACGATTCATGATCAAATACAGGATAGAGGAATAAAAACTGCATTATTTTTACTGTCTTTGCCAAAAAAAGTTGGCGAACTCGATGGAAACGACGTAAGAGTTGGTATTGGAAAATTTGGTCCATATGTTGTATATAACAAAAAATATACGTCTATGCCAAAAGATATTGATATTATGACAATTACCGAAGAACAGGCGATTGAAATAATAAAAAATCCACCAAAAAGAACATATGCAAAAGGCGGAGATGGGACTACAAGAGAAAAGAAGACAGTTGAAGTTGGGGTACATCCAAAAACCAAAAAACCAATTTCAGTTGGAAAAAGCAAATATGGAGTTTACGCTTTATATCAAAAAAAGTTTTATACTCTTAAAGACCTTGAAAACGTTGAAGATGCAACTCTTGAGATGTGTCTTGATGTGATTGGGTAATGATTCTATGCACAATAAATTATAAATGTTTTGTATCCTATTTTCCAGTGGTGACAGTGTCTCAATTCCTACTCCATCAACTCTCCTACGGAAACCCCTAATGTGCTGGCAATAGCAGATATAATGTGTAAGTATACTGAAGCTCTACCTTCTTCATACCTTTGAATCTGTTGCTTTGAAACTTCTAATTGCTCAGCAAGTTCTGCTTGACTTAATTCTGCTTTTTCTCTCAGGGTTTTAATATTATTGCCAACCTCTTGATAAAATTCTTCATTAGTAATGGGTTCTTGCAATAATTTTAGGTTTGGGTTTGACATAAATGAGTATAAATATTGTTTAATCAGATCAGTATGTATTGTTGTAGGAGTCATTGTCAAGGAGATTTTTTTGAGAAAGCTATTGTGTTAGAGTTGATTGTTGAATTATAGTGCGTTTGGGCTTGCTCTAAGTAATTTTATTTGCACTACGTTTCCCCTTCTGAGTTGATTTATTACGGGAAAATATTGGTGGGCACCCCGGGATTCGAACCCGGGACCAATTGATTAAGAGTCAACTGCTCTACCAACTGAGCTAGGTGCCCATACATCGATACAATAAGAGTAGGTTTTTTATTAATCAAGAAAAAAAATATCTGGTAAGTTTATTGTTGCAAAATAAATTTATAGGACCAAGCTATCAGTTGTTTATATCAATAGATTTTATTTGCAATGAACAAGAGTTTTAAATCTATAAAGCGATTAAATACACTGTATAAAAGTGTATCTCAAAATAATATAAAGAATATCTCCAATATTAATTATCACAGCAAAATAAACTACGCATCCTATTATAATCTTCTACATACAATAACAATTTTAATATTCCAGGATATAATGTTACCAATACCGCTCCCTATATCCTGGAAACAAAAAATACCGAAAAGCTGGATGCAATGAAAATTATTCCACTATCCGCAAATAATAATGAACATTTTCAGTTATATAAAAAAATTCTCACGAATGAAAAGGTAGTTTTTACGTCCAGTTGGATGGATAAGGCTTTTGGTATTGACAATCTAAAAAAATATTGTGAAGCATTTAATTCAACACAAGAAGGTTTAGATGATTTTTTTTCCAAAGAAGAAAATCATGCAGAGTTAGCATTACAATTTAAAGAATTATCAAAAAGCAATAGCATTCATAATTGCGGCTATTGCATGATACTTAATAAAAATAATGATGTTATTGGTGGATGTGGGTTAATTCCATTGGAATTTAATAAAAATAACGGTCCAACAAAGGTTGATATGTGTTTACACATTTTACCAGAGTATCAAAAAGGTGGAATTGGTACAGCTATAGCTGAAAAGTTATTAAGATATGCATTTGACGATCTTGATGTAAAAGAAGTCGTTGGAACATCATTAAGAGATCATATTGGAACATATAATATTTGTGCGGGTTTTGGAATGATAATAAAAGACCATGATGATCTAAAGTATTACTTCGTAAGCAGAAAAATGTGGGAAGCAGCCAGCAAACATTTGGATACTATAAACACAAATAACATCTATTTTAATTTTAAACCAAATGTTTTTGCAAAAAATATACTTGAACAAAGAAAAGACGTAATACCTAATAATCAAAGGTCTATTTAAAAGTATCAAAATCTTTCCTCATGAGTTCAATTAGTTTTTGTACTGGTTCTTTCAAATATTCTCCTTTTTTAATCATAATGCAATAATTAAAATTTGGAGATAAATGATAAACTCTTTTATACAATACATCATCACTGGGTTCTATATATCCTTCGTGAAATATAGTTACGCCTAAATTTTTTGCGATTAAAGCTTTCATAATTTCCCAATTACCATTTTCCATGGTGATGCTTGTGTTTAATACTCCTTTATCAAGCTGCGTTTTTTGAATGCCAGATATTGCATAAGGTCCAGCATGTAGATAATCATTTTCAAACCCAATATCCTCAAAGGTTATATCGTCATCATTTTTTTGATTTAATGGATGACCTTTTGGTAAAACGCAAACGGGTTTATATTTAAAAGCTTTAATCGTTTCAATTTCTGTTGGTATTTTTTCATGTCCTTCTATTGGGTAAATTGCTATATCTATATCGCCCTTTATTAGCCTGTCCAATCCCTCGTCTACCGTTAGATAGGCGAGATGTATTTTTAAATCATTATTTTTGCTTTTCATATCTTCAAGATAGGCTGGTAATATTATGCTAAATACTGAATGATGACCGGCAATGTTTAGTGTATTGCAAATGTTTATTTTTTTCTTCTCTAAAAATCTTTCATATAAACTATCTATGCCATGAAATAGAGGTACAGACATTTCATAAAATTGTTTTCCATCTTCTGTTAGTTCAAGCTTCACACCAACCTTCTTAAACAATTTCAATCCCAAATCTCTTTCAAGTGTGGTAATCTGAGAAGAAACAGCCGATTGCGTAAGATGCATTTGCTCAGATGCCCTTGTTACTCCTCCATATTTTACAACATTCACAAAACCTCTTACCTGTTGCAATCTGTTATTTTTATAGTAAAATCCTGCTATTTTGGCCATATATTATATATTCATCGATTCTATTTGTTGATATATGATACCTTATTAATACAATTAATTTGTAAAACACAATAAAAATATCTATTATATAGTAATAGTTTTTTATTAATTTATGTCTTACACCAAACAAGAACTACAACACTTTGCCCAAGAAGCTAAGATCCAATCGAAACAATTAAAAGAACTTAGTATGCATTTTGAATCAATTACTGATATTGAATTAAGAGAAGAAATAGTAAAATTTATGATGAAAATCGGTGAAGCAGCAGGAATGGAAATCAACCATAATGCGATTAAAGCTACTTTAGCAAGTGATGAAGTTTTTGATATGATGATCGGGGAATAAGCTTTGAGAATTATTTTACAATTGACTTTTATAAAATTATCG